>JAPLCH010000189.1 GCA_026392325.1 Solirubrobacterales bacterium
ATGGCCACGCACTCTTGCCAAAACTTATCCTGGGGGTAAAGTTCACTAACGGGTTGGAGGTCATCGCCAAGGCGAGCGACCTTCAGGACGAAACCGCCGCCTAAAAGATCAGGCCGTCACCAACTTTAGGCGATAGCTCACCGCCAAGTCTGTCCCGAGCAGCAAAACTGGGCGAAAACTTCAGACTAGAGCCGGCAAAACCAAATCGCCAAGGCCTCACAAAACGACACAGCCCGATCAAGCGATGGTTACGTCGCAAAGCCGCTCCGACAGCAAGCAGGCAAAAGTCCTAGCAACCCTAAGGACCCCTTCTGGCGCCACCATCGATGGGATGATGAAAGCTACTGGCTGGCAGCAACACTCGGTTCGCGGTTTCCTGGCCGGTGTCGTGCGCAAGAAGCTAAAACTGAATCTTGTTTCCGAAGCCGGAGACAATGGCCGTGTTTACCGGATCAGGGGCGATGTCCCTCGATCAGAAGCCAGCATGCAGACCGACTCGGCGTGATCCATGCGCCGAGCAAATGCGAGCGACAAGCGGCAACGACCGTCTTTGGACGAAGAGATCGCGCATCTGCGCGATCTCGATCTCAAAGGCCTGCGAATGCGATGGAAAGGGATATTCCAGGCGCTGCCGCCCGATCACCTTCCCAGACATCTGCTTGTTGGGATGCTCGCCTATCGACTGCAAGCACAAGCGTACGGCGATCTCGACGCTGCGACCATTCGTTTGCTGAAGCAGATTGGATCGGCCCGGGCCAACGTCGATGCTGTCGGGCTAACCGCAGAGCACGAGCAACGCCGCGCGAGCATAAAGCCCGGCACGATCCTGATGAGAGAATGGAACAGTCAGCCACACCGGGTGATGGTGGTTGATGCAGGCTTTGCCTGGAATGGCAAAATATATGACAGCTTGTCCAAAATCGCCTTCGCCATCACCGGCACGAAATGGAACGGCCCTCGCTTCTTTGGACTGCGGGATAAACCAACGGCCGAGGTCCAACCATGACCGTAACAGACGGAAAAACGGTCCGTTGTGCGATCTACACCCGCGTGTCGACCGATGCTGGCCTCGATCAGGACTTTAACTCGCTCGATGCACAATATGAGGCGTCTCAAGCCTACATCAAGAGTCAGACCCATGCCGGGTGGGCGCTCGTTCGCACAAGATATGATGACGGCGGCTTTTCGGGTGGGTCAACTGACCGCCCTGCCCTCCAGCAACTTCTAGAAGATGTGAAGGCCCACAAGGTCAAGATCATCGTCGTCTACAAGGTCGATCGACTAACCCGCTCACTTGCCGACTTTGCAAAGCTTGTCGAGCTATTCGATGCTCACGGTGTGTCCTTCGTGTCCGTAACCCAGCAATTCAACACCACGACATCAATGGGCCGACTGACTCTGAATGTGCTGCTGTCGTTCGCTCAGTTTGAACGCGAGGTCACGTCTGAGCGCATCCGGGACAAGATTGGAGCATCGAAACGCAAAGGCCTTTGGGTTGGTGGTGTTGTGCCAATTGGGTATGAGGCCAAAGACCGTAAGATTTCAGTCGCGGAAAAGGACGCCGCCATTGTCCGTCATATTTTCCGCCGTTACCTGGATCTGGGCAGCCTGCATCTCTTACTAGACGATCTTAGGACCACGGGTGTCAGAACCAATGTCCGCCGCTTATCCAACGGACGAACGATCGGAGGCATATCATTCACCCGCGGCCCTCTCGCGTACCTCCTTCGCAACAGATTCTATATTGGCGAAATTCGATTCAAGGGTGAAGTGTTCCCCGGCAAGCATGCTGCCATACTCGATCGACAGCTGTTTGATGCAGTTCAGATAAGACTAGAACGGCAACGCAATCACCATACCGAAGCAAGAAATTCGACCGAGTCGTTGTTGATGGGCCGTATCTTTGACGAGCGCGGCAATCGGATGACGCCTACCTATGCAACCAAAAACGGAGTTCGATATCGGTATTATATATCTGCATCATTACTACAGGGGACTCTTGACCACCCCCTCAAAGCAAATCGAATATCTGCGACGGAGGTTGAGACCCTCATAGCTGGCGTCGTGCGTGCGAGGCTGGGCTTGCCTCGCCTTGCTGATCAGCCGGCTACGACCGATGGTGACAGAGAAATACTTGCAATGCATGTTGTACGGGTCGACGTGAGGTCTGATCACCTCGCCGTTCAACTGCTTGTGCCGCAGGATACTGATCGGCAGCCCGATGCATTGGTGAAGGGCGGCGAGGTTGGAACTCGACGCAAGGCGGAAGGCCGTACAC
>JAPLCH010000174.1 GCA_026392325.1 Solirubrobacterales bacterium
GCAGGAAGAAAACCGCCGGCTGGGAGGGCTTCATCGAGGCTGATATCGATGTCTTCGCGAATGCCGACCAGAAGGACGCGGGGTCGATTCTGCGGGACTCCATAGCTCTTCGCTAAGACGAGTGCTGAACCAACTCTGTAGCCGAGCTTCTTACGGCCCACGCTGACGGTCACGGCTTCGAAGGTGTCTTGTACGTCCCTCCAGATTTCTCCTTTGGACCCCGCTGGTGTCCATCGTGCGGTGAGTAGGCCCTTAACGTTCTCGAAGAGAAAAGCCCTTGGAGCGATTGCTTCGATCAGGGAAGCCATCTCGCGGTAGAGGTGGTTGGACGGAATCTGCTCCTTCGTGATGTCAAAGGACCTTCTGTGGCCTATTCCGCTGTATCCCTGACATGGCGGGCCACCCGCGACCAACGCCACCTCGCCGTGCTCCTTCCTCACCCGGGTTGCAAGCGCCTTTAGCTCTCCAGGCTTCTGCGTGAGATCAAGGATGTCATTGAAGTTGTTGCCCGCTGCTTCAAGCCCAAGCCCAGGTCTGTTCAACAGGTAAGTCGACATCGCGTTGGGATGCAGCTCGTTGACAACAACTGGAGTAAAGCCAGCGCGTTCAAGCCCAAGCGAGAGGCCTCCGCATCCTGCAAACAGGTCGATGAGTGGGTTGCTTGTCGTATTCATTTGGTTCTCTAAACTTGGATCATGACGTCGATGGCCGATGTCTCTCTTGTAGGGCTGATGTAGAGACAACTGTCGCAGCCAAACAGTTCAAATCCGCAGTCGAACTGCAACAACTTCGTTACCTAACTGAGGAGAAAGTTCGGAGTGGAGCGCTGTGCCCTAAACCGCAGCAAACGCTGGGCACATGGCTTGGTAGTCGCACCAGTCGCAGAGGCGGCTTGTGCGGGTTTCGAATTCGGTGGTGGATTCGATCATGTCTACCTCGTCGGCGAGTAGTTCTCGCAAGTCCTCGAGGTCTTCCTCGGGTTCCCAGACGCGGTCCACTCCCGCCTCTAGGAAGATGAACCTGACCCGCTTGACGGGCTTCTTCCAGGTGTGCTCGGCGGCTACGGCGTAAACCTGGGCGCCAATGTCCTTGTCGAGGCCATCGGGTTCGATGCGGCACTTGCCGGTCTTGTAATCAATGATCTCAAGGCCGTCCTCGAAGGAGTCAACGCGGTCAATCTTGCCGAACAGCTCACTTCCGCCCGGAAGGGGAAGAGTCGCCCACGATTCAAGCTCGACGGGTGTTGCTTCCCAATCCGGCGTCTCGGAGTAAGCCTGCAAAATGCCAAGGCCCTTTTCGCCCCACTGCTTCTCCTCATCACGGCCAGCAAACGCGTCACCGCGACCTTCAATAGTCGGCCAAACCTTGCGCAGCAGGTCCTGGGCTGCTGGAACGGTGCGCTGGGCAGGCGGCAAAGCCATGGTCTGTTCAAGCACCGAATGGACGGCATTGCCGAGGATCAGCGGTGGGCCGATCTTCTTCTCAATCGGAGGTTTGATCCGATAACGGAACTCCCACTGCTTGGGGCACTGATCAAAAGTCTTGATCGCGCTCGGGCTGTGGCGCTTTTCCTTCGGTGGGCGGGGGGTCATGCGTCCTCCGCCAAGCGTTGGAGTAGATCCTCGCGAAGCTCTGCTGCATCCGACGGGCTGTCGGCGTGGGCTGGGAGTTGTTCAAGGGCGATGGCTGCATCGTAGGCCGAAATGGCCTCCTCGAACTCGCCAATTGCCTCCGCAGCCTTTCCGTACCAGCACTGCGTCCACGGATCAGCGGGGGCGATGGTCGCGTAATAACGAAGGTGACGGTAGGCGTCATGTGGCTGACCCAGCTCCAGGAATGTCGTACCAACGCCAAAGTGGGCCATGCAATCACCGGTCGCAAGACAAGTAAGCCACAGGTCAACTGCTGTCTGAGGATCGTCAATCATGCCGGCGGCATCGTTGAACAGCTGACGGTTCGGTGTTGAGTAGTTCGGGAAGAGACGGTCGGTGGCAATCGCGATCTCAGCGATCGAAGCTCGCTCAAGACCAAGCTGGGGACAGTGGAACAGTGGTCCCTGCCCGACAGCATCCGGTTCGTCAGCCGGCCTGTCAAAGAGGAGGCCAACCCATCCATTCTCGTCCTCCAAGGCCGCCCACTGGGCTCCGTCTTGTCCGTCGTCAACACGGCCAAACTCAAGGACGGTCAGCCAATCGTGCTCGCGCATCAGGTTCAACGAGACGCGAATCAGTGGAGTCTTGTCCACGGGGCTGTTGCCCAGAAATGTTAGGTCGGAAGTGTTGCTCACGGGGATGTGGACCTCGTCAATGTCCTGGATCTGACAAACAGCTCAAGCTGCAAATCCAATTGACGATTGGCGCTCCACACGAATTGGCTTGTCGCGCGTGGCCGCGTAAAGCTCGGCAAGCGTCAGAGAATTGCCATCGGGCGTCTCAATGTTCCGGTCCTCGCACCACGCTTCAATCTCCGTGCGATTGAGCGGGACAAACTCGATCTCCGCCATGCAACGGCCCTCACGGGCAACGGCAGGATGCAGGCTTGACACATGCTCATTGGTGGTGATCAGCATCAGTGATCGTCCAGCCTCGCCAAGAATTCCGTCTGTGATGTTCAACAGGCGAGAGAGAGCCTGTCCGGTCTCAGCCTTGGCCTGTGGAGCGAGGAACTCACCGGCGTCCTCCAGGACGAGCAGGTTGTAGCGCCCGTCTTGAATAACTTTCTTGCCCCGACGGTCATCCGGACGCACCATTGACAGCAGGTACTCCGGGTCGTTCATCAACCGTTCAACATCAGTGACGATCATCAGGTCAGCCCACTCGCGCCACTCGGCAGCCAGTGAGGTGATCGCATGGCTCTTGCCCGTTCCGGGCTCGCCGTGGAAAAGGATCAGCCGTCCGCCAGCGGGTGGGGGCTTGAACTCCACCAGTCGCGCAATGGCATTGCGGGTTGAAGCGGAGTAGTTCAACTCCAAGTCCTCAAAACGCGATGCGGGAACGGGACGCGAGAAGTTCGCGACTCCGCCCTCACGGCCGCACCAGACGACCTTGGCATCCACCTCGCCCTTGAACTCCTTGTCAGGAATGTGCTCTGGCATGCGGCCTTTTAGCCACTTCTCTATCTCCTTCGCTGACGCTGGGCTTGGTGCTGCTATCCGAGCACGCACCGTCTCCGAGTCGCCGACAACTTGGGCCAGGCCGTCAAGGACTCGGTAAAGGATCTCTTGTGGTTGGAAGCTCCACTTAAGGCTCGCGAGCAGCTCCGCGTCAAGTTGCCAATGGTTGGTCGCCTTCGTCACCCAGCTGGCTGAACGCAGGCAATGAAGGCCCTCCTCAGCAGCTGTTGCTGTGAAAAGGTTGTCCACATACATGGAAGTGTGGTTCGCGGCCACTGCTGACACTGCAGCAGGGCTGACTTTGAGTTGGCTGGGCTTGTTTGGCAGCTTGGAGATTGGTTTCGTGTCAGTCATGAGGAACCAGACGCTTCGGGCAAGCTCCTTCTGACAGGCAGGCCCGGCGCCGGGTGGTCAGGCATCCCGCTGGAGCCTGTAAAGGACGCTCCACACATCTGCGTAGGCCTGAGCCCGCTCGCTGCCTTGTTCCTTGGCGACGGCACGCTTGAAGTTGTCGTAGTCAACGTCACTGGCCATCGTGTTCAGCGCGGAGAGCCAGTCTGCCTTCTGCACAACTGCACGCCAGCGGTAGTCGGCTGCAGTGTCCTCAAACACTTCAAGGTTCGGGATCAGGTCGTCCAAGGCCTCAATGTCCTCACGGACCCTGCCGCGGACCAGAACCGCCTCGGGGATGGTTCGATGGGCTACAACTGAATAGAAACCTCGTGTCGTGATCGTCCACATGGGACTCCCTTCGTTTGACTGCGTTACACAGGGAGGGACTCAACCTCGGTTCTTTATCTGACACCGGGCTGACAGTTACTCTTGAGGCCAACTCACTAACAATCTTGAAGGGAATCTGAATGACACTTGCACTTGGAAACGGCACCTATGGACTCTTTGCCGTCGTCTACTTCCTCGCTCTGATCTTTCTTGGCATCACCAGCCTGCGCAAAGGCCACTGGATCATGTTCCTCCTTGGCATTCCAATTCCAATCTTCTGGGTCATTGGCGCGGTAATTCCGCCAGTCGAACGCGACTGACACAAGGCGCCCACAACTTTGGGCGCTAGCCTTAATGGCGTGATCGGATCCCTTTCAGCGCTGTTGGCGGCGCTCTCATTCGCCGCTCCTGGGGGAGTCCCGGTTGCCCATGCGGCTGCTCCGAAGCGCCCGCCTATCCGTCACAACTGGATTCCCTACGGGCCCAAGCGCAAGAGCGAAATGGCCGCCTATTCGAAGCGGCATTATGGGGTCAGAACAAACAAACTGGTGCCCAAGGTGATCGTTGAGCACTGGACGCAGAGCACTGACACAGCCTCGGTAATCAGCTACTTCTCACACGATGTGCCGGACCCGGAGCTCCATGAGCTTCCGATTGTCTGCTCCCACTACCTGATTGACACCAGAGGGCGAATCCTTCAACTCGTGCCGCTCGGCCTCATGTGCCGCCACACCGTGGGACTTAATGACCACGCGATTGGCATCGAACACGTTGGAATGTCTGACAGGGGAGTGATGGGCAACCACGCCCAGCTCACAGCCTCAATTCGCCTGACCCGTTTTCTGCGTTGCAGTTTCCATATCCAGACCCGAGACATCATCGGGCACAACGAAAGCCTGAAGTCGCGCTTTCACCACGAGCGGGTCCGCGCGTTGCGCAACCAGACGCATGACGACATGAAGACATCAACCATGCGTCGCTACAGGCAAATTGTTGCCCGTCAGTCCTGCGGCTGAGCTGGCTTCTTCCTCCAAGCGGGGAAGATGAATTGCGCCCCTCGGCCGCAAGTCGTAACATCGCGTCACAACCTTTAACGAGCTGAGAAGAGGCCTTTCACAATGGACGTCTACCGCACATCCGACGAGCGCTTTGAAAATCTCCCGGACTACCCGTGGGCACCCAAGTACACGGAAGTGAACGGCCTGCGCCTCAACAGGATTGATGAGGGCGAAGGACCACTCGTCCTCTGCTTCCACGGCGAGCCATCCTGGTCATTCCTCTATCGCAAGATGGCAAAGCGCCTGATCGCTGATGGCCACCGCGTTGTC
>JAPLCH010000211.1 GCA_026392325.1 Solirubrobacterales bacterium
CCGACTTTGAGAGCGCCTTGGCCTACTACTCACAGGATTACTTCAGGCAGATGCTTCGCGGTCCAGGAACTCCTTTTGACAAGCTGACAAAGTCGAGTGGACGGCTTGACGAACTGATCTTCGATGAGATCGCAACGCGACGCCGCCAACTTGCAGAGTCCGGGGAACCGAGCGCGGACTTGCTTGGCATGCTGCTGGCCGCGGCCGACGAGGATGGCTCCGGCCTCTCCGACCGTGAGATTCGCGACCAGATAATGACACTCCTGTTCGCTGGTCATGACACCACCACATCAACAGTCACATTCCTCTTCCATGAGCTCTCCAAGAACCCTGACGCGATGGACGCCCTGATTGAGGAACAGGACTCAGTCCTCGGTACCCGTGCGGTCACGCCAGCTGACCTGACCGGAGAGACCCTGCCGCAGCTTGAGCTTGCAGTTGAGGAAACACTGCGCCTCTACCCACCCGCATGGATCGGTCCACGCCGCGTCATGGAAAGCTTTGAATTCAACGGACAGACCGTTCCCAAGGGCACCCAACTGTCCTACTCCTCATGGGCAAGCCATCATCTGCCCGATGTTTGGCCAGATGCAGAAGCCTTCAGGCCAGAGCGCTTCTCTCCAGAGAACAAGGCTTTGATCAAGAAGGGCGCCTACGTTCCGTTTGGCGGTGGCTCCCGGACCTGTATCGGAATGAGATTCGGGCAGATGGAAGTCAGGGCGATCACCACGGCCATCCTTCGTAACTGGCGTTTGGAAGGAACGGGCGATTACCGCTTGAGCATTCGGCAGATGCCAACGCTGTCACCCCGCGACGGCATGCCGATGAAGATCGTCCCACGCTGAACCGGACCCAAAGGCCGGGGAGTCATTGATTGCAGAAGGAGGGCGCTGAACTACTTGGTCGGCGCAGCGGGCACTTCTTCAGGCTGTGGAACAACCCCGAGCTTGACTTCTGGCCGCGTCTGGTGAAGGTCCGGTGTCTCACCCGTGATGAGAGCAGCGCTCATGGTCGCGGCCACGAGAACAACGGTGACTCCTGCGATCGCCTTGAAAGCACCATCAGAGTTTGGGAACTTGGAACTCTTGATCCCCAAACCGCCGATCAGGAGTGCCCAAGCGACCAGCACTCCGGCGGCGACGTAGTAGGGCATATGGGTGCTTGCGGCGATGAGCATCATTTCCGGGCCGAGACTATCGCACAGGCTGGCTGTGGCGAAGTCGCGCGGAGTTGTAGGGTCATGAGCGTGATCCCCCGCACCACCAAAATGGTCCTCTTTGCAGCCCTTGGCTGCGCGGCCTTGAGCGGCTGCGGTGGACCAAGTGACACAACACAGATCCGCAACCTTGTGAGCGGTTACGTTGCTGACTTTGCAGCACACAAGGGGACGCAGGCGTGCAGTCGTCTCACCGTGGGGGCGCAGCGCCGGATTCAGGCCAGGGCGGGAATCCTCCGGGGCAAGGACTGCGGCGCAACGCTTACGACTGTCAGCAACCTCCCAACCGGAGAGGCCGCCCGGCAGATCGCACGCTTTCACGCAGGCAAGATCGTGATCGACGGAAAAGAAGCCGGTGTCGTGATCGAACCAGCAGCTCCGTCCGCCAAGCCAACCCGTGTCGTCAAGGTCGACGGCAAGTGGTTGATTGACGGCTCCGTCTCAGTCACTCCCTGACCTGCCCATAACCCGGGGGACCAAGCTTCCTTAGCTCGGCCCGGCAGATCCGGAACAACTTCTGATGGGCGGTACTGGGCTCGAACCAGTGACCCCCTGCTTGTAAGGCAGGTGCTCTACCAACTGAGCTAACCGCCCGGGTGGACTGGATGCTAGCCCGACGCCGATTCCGGTGCGGCCAAGGGGACTGAGCCGCCATTTCCGGCCGCAGTCTTGCCTTGGATCAAGAGTCGGAAGCGATTGCCGCAAGCACCTGAATTCGATCCATCAGCTCGATCACCTCTGTGCTCGGCGACCCCACTGCGGGCAGTACAAACGAGTACATGCGGGGAAAGCGAAGTCCCTTGAGTGGGACCTCAACGAACCCATGTCCGCGCAGCACAGCCCGTGAGAGTAGGAGTGGAGCACATAAATCCTTGGCCTGCTCCCGGGCGGCTGCAGGGGTAGAAACCTCCGTCAGAATCTGGTGAGAGCCAAGCCCCATGTCCTTCAGGATCGCGTCCACGGTCCAGCGAGCGTTGGAGGAAGGGTCGCGGACAACCATGGGAGTAGCAAGGAACGCCTTCACCGTGATCGGAGTTCGACGCGTCGCCCACGGGTGGCTGGGCGGAACGGCACAGATCACCTCGTCATTCACAAGGGGAACCTCCGTCACTCCCGCGTAAGGGGTGTGACCAGGGCGGCTGGCAACTATCCCGAGATCGGCGCGACCATCGGCGAGGATGTTCCTCACGATTTCAGAGTTCGCAGTGATCAGCTCAATCGGATTCCTTGAGCTTCCGAGGGGCTGGCTCAACTCGGGTGATGCGAAGGCTTCACTTGAACTGTGTGAAAGCGCGAGCCTGACCGGAGCACCATGCCGGTGAAATCCGAGGAAGAGACTGTCCACCGCCCCGGCCTGATCCAGCAGACGGCGGGCCTCCTCATATACGCGGCGTCCTGGCGGGGTGAGGGTCACTCCCTTGGACGACCTTTCCAGAAGCCGCACTCCTGCCAATGCCTCCAGACTGGCGATGCGTTTCGACACGGCGGGCTGGGAAACATTGCAGCGAACTGCCGCCCGCCCCAGTGTCCCGAGATCGGCCGCCGCACAGAACATGCGGAGCTCCAGTAGGTCCGGGGATCGGACTGGGTGAGCGCTATCCATAACTTCAGGTTATCGTAGCAGTAAGCAGAAAAGCCTACAAATATAGGAAAATGGGCCGCGGAAGATCACTAGGAGTACTAGCTTGAGGGTATGACCAATACAACCCAGACTGAAGGAAGCGAAATGTCTGACACAAACAACACCCCCACAACCCATTGGCATTCAGTTATCGCCGGCCTGGCCGCCTTGATGGGATTCATGGCCATCGTCGTTGCCCTGTTTGCCTACTCCGGATCAGGCTCACAGGCCTCAGCTCCTGCTGCGCATGCCACGGCCGCTGGCCCCGCAACACCGGGTCCGTTGCTCGCAGATGCAGAGGGCGTCAAATTCGAGCCATACAAGTTCGTGGACCCGACGCTCCCAGCCGTACCAGCAGGTGCAATCAAACATTTCACAGTTGATGTGCAACAGCATGTAACGCAGGTGTCCCCAGAGCTGGCTCCAACCGAGGCGTGGACCTACCGGATCAACGGCAAGGCCACTCCAGGAACAGCCACCTCACTTCCGATCGTCGTGAACGAAGGCGACAGTGTGAACATCAAGTTCGTAAATGGCTCAACGAAGAGCCTCGGCGTCAACATGCCTCACTCAATCGACTTTCACTCGGCTGAGGTTCCACCCAACAAGAACTACATCGATGTGATGCCTGGAAAGAGCATTGACATCAACTTCGATGCAAAGCACCCTGGAGTATTCATGTACCACTGCGCAACGCAACCGGTACTGATGCACACATCGGCCGGAATGATGGGAATGATGGTTGTCAAGCCCAAGGGGCTTCCCGCAGTTGACCGTGAGCTCTGGATGACACAGGCCGAGTACTACCTGGGAGAGCCAGGCAAGGCTGCAGACATGCAGAAGATGGCAGCCGAAACCCCTGACGCAATCGCGTTCAACGGTTACGCAAACCAGTACAAGGCCCATCCGATCACAGTCAAGGCCGGTGAGCGGATCCGTATGTACGTTCTCGATGTAGGCCCAAGCAAATGGTCTGCCTTCCATGTGATCGGCACCGTGTTCGACACGACCCACATCGAGGGAGTAGTCGGCCACGACAGCCAGACCGTGAGCCTTGCTCCATCCCAAGGTGGATGGGTTGAGTTCACACTGGACGCGGAAGGCAACTACCCATTCGTTACCCACGCGTTCGGGGACATGGTCAAGGGCGCAGCGGGAATCCTGCACACCGAAGGCGCGCCAATGCCGCAAGGGGCAACCGCTCCTACAGCATCAGGTGCCGCATCTGGAGCGAAGAAGGCGACGCCAGCGATGGCGGGAATGGGCAACACCGTCCATGCGAACCTGGGTGAAATGTTCATCAAGCTGAGCTCCGGCACCGCACAGAGCGGGATGCTCACCTTTGATACTCACAACCTCGGGGCAATCCCACACGAGCTCGTAATCCTCAAGACAGACAAGGCAGCTGCCTCGCTCGGGGCAGGCACCACGGTTCCGGAGGATGGACGGGTTGGAGAATCAGGTGACATTGGAGCCGGCAAGTCGAAGGCCTTCAAGGTCAAGCTGGACCCAGGTCACTACGCCCTGATCTGCAACATCGCCGGGCACTACGCCGGTGGCATGAGGACGGACTTCACCGTCAAGTAAACGACCCACCAGGGTCCGGATACCGGTCCTGCCGTCACAAGTCCAAAACAGACTTGCTGGCGGCAGGACCGATTGCTGTCCACATGCAACCCGAGCGTCGGCCAACCGCCCACCGCGCGATGATCCACAGATGAACACGCGACGCGACGCAGCTGCAGTGGCCATCGGTGGCGCATTGGGCTCCATGGCCCGCATCGGTATTGGCAGTCTGCTGCCGGTCAGCACCGGGATGCCCTGGGGCACGTTCATTGCGAACATCATCGGCTCCGCCATGCTCGGGATGCTGGTCGCCCTCCCCGCTGGCCGGTCCGGGGGCTCCGCCCTGCGGATGCCGTTCTTGGGCATCGGTTTCTGCGGCGGGCTTACAACCTTCTCCACCCTGTGTTTCGAACTCTTCGACCTGTTCCAACGCGGGTCTCTCGGAACTGGCCTTGCGTACGCCTCCCTAAGCGTTGTCATCGGACTTGGCGTTGCGGTCTCCGCCCACACGCTTGTGTCGAAGGCGATCGCCAGCCGGAGAACAGCCTGATGAGCCTCGCTGTCATTGGCGCAGTAGCCGGGCTTGGCGCTCTTGGGTCACTCTGCCGAGCCTTGGTCCAGGGAATCTGGGCTGAGCACGAAAAGATCCCGTTCTTCTGGGGGACTCTGGTTGTCAACATCAGCGGAGCGTTCGCACTGGGACTACTGCACGGAGCTGGAATTCACGGGACAGCCCTCCGGCTCGCAGGGGCCGCATTCCTCGGAGCGTTCACCACGTTCTCAGGCTGGATGATTGAGACTAAACGTCTGTCGGCAGAAACAAAGGGGATTGCCTTTGTCTACATCTTTGGAGCCTTGGTGGCTGGAGTTCTCGCAACATGGCTTGGCAGCGCTATCGGCAGCTTGCTCTGACCCAGAACTGGCGGCACGATCAGGAATGCGCCAACCCAGTGAGCACTGGGGACTGCCGCTGCGTAACACTTTCGAACTCAGTCTCAACAAACCCCCTCCCAAACCGCACAAGGAGTTTCACAAATGTCACGCACCCTCCCCACAGCCACCACTCTGGCGCTGCTCTCAACCGGAGCGCTTATGTTTGCTTCAGGCTGCGGATCAGCCTCAAGCACCAACGAGTCCGCCAATCCAGCCCCTGCGACGACCTCCGTCGCAGCCAAGAAGGAAGCTGCTGCCCCAGCAGCCACCGGCGGCGTCACGCTCAAGGTCACCTCGCCAGCCAGCGGGAATCTTCAGTTCGAGCCAAAGACGCTCAGTGCCAAGGCCGGAAATGTGACGATTGAGTACACCAATCCAAGCCCTGTTCCTCACAACGTTGCAATCCTTGACGCAAGCGGTAAAGAGGTCAGCACTGAGATGGAGCAGTTCACCAGCGGGAACAAGTCAACGTCGGCAAAGCTTGCCGCTGGAATCTACAAGTACATCTGTCAGGTCCCAGGACATCAGCAGGCCGGAATGGTTGGGGAACTCAAGGTTTCATAGCCTGGTCAAGTCCCAAAACAGAGTTCGCACCAACTGCGGCGCCCACCTCACAGCAGAGGACTGGGCGCCGTTTTTTTGTCGGTTTGAACGGTAGTTCTCACCGCGAAATAATTTGCCCCCCTGCGCATAACCCGGGTCAGACTCGTGTTATAGACCCCACGCCCACTCAAGGAGCAAGCCGTGTCATAC
>JAPLCH010000074.1 GCA_026392325.1 Solirubrobacterales bacterium
CTCAGACAAGCCGAAGGACATGGACTTCTACACCTACGCAAGCCACTCCGAAAGCCTCGCTGCTCACTTGGCAGCACTCGACGGAATTGAAGACGCCACAGTTGTCGTTCAAGACTGGGGTGGACTGCTTGGCCTCAAGTGGGCTGCCGACCACATGGATCAGGTTGGTCGCGTGTTCATCATGAACACGAGCCTTGCCACTGCCGGCGGGTCAGAGGCATTCGCCGCTTGGCGCAACTTTGTTGAGAAGACCCCTGACCTCCCGATTGGATTCATCCTCCAAGGCGCGACCAAGACGGAGCTTTCCGATGAGGTCGTCGCTGCGTACGAGTCGCCATGGCCGACAGCCGAGTCAAAAGCAGGCCCGGCCAAGTTCCCACTCCTCGTTCCATTCGAAGCCAGTGACCCGGGCGCAGCAGAGATGGCAGCCGCCATGGCAGTCCTCGCGACAATGGACAAGCCCTGCACTGTTGCCTTCAGCGACAGCGACCCAATGTTCCCCTTCCCGCAGGCAGCCGAGTGGTTCACCAAACGGATTCCGACAGCTGGAGAGCCCGTGATGATCGAGAACGCATCTCACTTCCTTCAAGAAGACAACCCAGACGGTGTAGTTGATGCCATGTACGCGGGATTTGGCAATCCGATTGGCAGCGCCTGAGGCTTCACCGACAACTTCCGGCCTCTTCGCCCCAGAGGACTAAGCTTCAAGGGGTGAAGAGGTTGATGTCAGCGGTACTTGTTGCCGGAGCTTGCTCCGCTGCGCTTGCCACCCCAGCATTTGCAGAGACTGCTTCTTCCACGTGGCTTACAAAGCTGGCTGCCGGACCTGCGATGCCAGGGTCAAGTGATGTTGATGCGCAGCAGGTTGTCGGCCCTGATGGTTGGACAACGCTTGTCTGGGCGAATGACCTGCACAAGGTGATGCTCGTCAGGATCAAACCGAACGGGAGCGTCAGCGCCCCCGTCCAGGTCAGCGGCACGACCGTTGGAGCGACTGGGTTCCAGCCCTCCGTCGTAATTGACCGTGCTGGTAAGGGAATAATTGTCTATGACGGACAGGCCGCAGACGGCTACAAGATCCGGGCACGCCGATTCTCCGGTGTGACAACGCGCTTCAAGCTTGCCACCACGACTGTGGCCCTCGGGACCGACAGTGACTACAACCAAAGCCCATCAGTTGGCCTTGGCTCTGACGGAGTCGCGACCATCGCCTGGCGGTCTGGTGTTACCTCGCGCGTGAATGCCTTGCGCCTTCGTCCGGACAACACGACCCTCAAGGATTTTCAGACAGACCTGTGCAAGGCAGACTCAACGATCTGTCTAGATCCTCGTGTGTTCAGCGCTTCGTCGGGAGTGAGCACGATCATTTGGACAGAACAGTTCTCAGGTGACTCAACACCGCGCTATCGCCTCAATCAGATCAGCGCACTCGGCTTCATCACCAACGGCACATCCAAAGAACTTTCCGACCTCTCCCGCACGCACTCCTCATTGCAGGTGGTCCAAGCCAGCGGCGGCAGTCTCTTCGCCGCTTGGACGTCCTGCCAGCCCCTGCTTGCGACCCAGTGCCGGATTGACGTTCGCAGGATCTCCTCGACCGGCATTCCGCCCGCAGCAAGCGAAGTGGTGGCAGCTGAGGCCGACACACTCCGCTCAACGCCGGCTCTCAGCGTGAGTAATGCGGGGGCGGCAATTATTTCGTGGATTGACTTCAGCCCAAAGGTGATTGTCAAGTTCCGACGCCTCACGACAGGAGGAGCCAAGGTGGGGGCAGGTCCAGTCGACCTCTACGACGCCGGGGGAATGGATCGCGTTGCCGTAAGCCTCTCGTCAAACGGGGCCGCGCAGTTCTTCATCGGTGAGGGCACTACGGCAGTACACGAGGTTGGTATTACCGGGCGTGATCTGCCCGCCGGCAGCAAGGACTTTGTGGCCGGGACAGGTGCTTTTTCACGGAGCCCGCTGGTTTCAGTCGGACGAGATGGAACACTCGCAGCAACCTGGCTCACGACTCCGGGTGGAGGAATCAAGCCACGTCAGTTCGTGTCCCAGCTCCATGCTGGTAATCCAACTCTGACCTCACTTAAGTTCCCAGCCCGATTCAAGAGCCGCCAGCGCACTGGTCAGGTGAAGATCAACTCCTCCAAGTACGGAACGGCGGTTGTGACCATCGCGCCAGCTTCCCGGAAGGTTCGCTTCCGCACCCGGGTGACGCGCATCGCAGTCCCATCAGGCTCCACCACCTTGAAGTTCAACACCACGGGCCTCGTTAGAGGCAAGTACACCGTGACCGTGCAGCTGCTCGACTACGCAGGCCTCAAGGCCACGAAGTCAGCCAAGCTGCTCGTCACTTCCTGACCCCTCGCTAGAGGGGCTGGACGTCAGCTCGCTTCGCCCTCGTGGGCTTGGAGGATCAGGTCGCCTGACTCGCCGGTGCGGACGCGGTAAGCGGCCTCAACTGGGAGAACGAAGATCTTGCCGTCGCCAACATTCCCGGTGCGGGCGTGCTTGAGCATGGTGTCAACCACGATCTGCACGTGGGCGTCCTCGACCACGCATTCGATCTTGATCTTCGGGCGCAGGTGGTTTGTCAGCTGGGCGCCGCGATAGGTCTCGACAATGCCCTTCTGCCGGCCAGAACCCTTGACTTCGGTCACAGTGAGGGAAGGGAAGCCAAGGTTCAGCATTTCCTCGCGGATTGGCTCGAACGACTCGTGCCTTACGAAAGCTTCGATCTTCTTCATGTTGTGACCTCCGGGTCTGAGATTGGTCCTGTTCCCACCCGTTCAGGAGCTGGAACGCCACCGTAGCCAAACTCGGCTGCGGGAATGAACTGTTCGGGATAGCCGTACATCCCATGTTCTGAAATGTCGAGACCGGCATTTTCCATTTCCGGACTGACGCGCAGGCCGGAGACTTTCTTGATTGCAAAGAAGACGATGAACGAGGTGCTGAAGACGAAGGCGAAGACGATCACGATCGCGATCGCCTGAGCTCCAAGCTGGTGCAGACCGGCTCCGTAGAAAAGGCCTCCGCGACCAACACCGTTGTACTTGGCAAGGTCAGGGGCGGCAAAAAGTCCGAGGGAGAGAGCTCCCCAGACGCCACAGAGGCCGTGGGCTGAAAGGACACCGATCGGGTCATCGACCTTCTTGTCGATCAGCAGAACGCCTTCAACGACGATCAGCCCGGCAATGCCACCGATGATTGGCGCAGCCCACATGTCCACGTAACCCGCGGGGCCGGTGATTGCCACAAGCCCGGCGATTGCCCCATTGCCTGACATGCCAATGTCGAAAGTCCCGCCCTTGCGTCCTCCCGTTCGCCACCACATCAGCAGCACGGCCGTTAGAACGCCAAACCCACCAGCGAGCATTGTGACCACCGCGATCTCAGCGAAGCGGCCGTCAAGGCCGGTCAGGGTGGAGCCTGGGTTGAAGCCAAACCAACCGAGGAAGAGAATGAAGATGCCCGCGCCAAAGAGCGGCATGTTGTGACCTGGGATTGCTCTTGGCTTCCCATCCGTTCCGTACTTGCCTCGCCGGGGACCTAGCAGCAGGAGAACGGCAAGGGCTGCGGCCGCTGCCGTGACATCAATCACGATCGAACCAGCAAAGTCCTGGGTGCCAAAGTCCGTTCGGAGGAAGCCATCGGAGAAAATCCAATGGGCGACAACTGGGTAGATGAACGCGCTGAAGACAACGGCGTAAACCAC
>JAPLCH010000209.1 GCA_026392325.1 Solirubrobacterales bacterium
CTGCTCCTTTATCAAAGTGATGTTATTACTTTTAATCTTGTACGAAGTAGCGTAGCACCCGAACGCGCGTTCGCAACCCATGCAACGCGATCTGTGCCTAACTTCACAGAGCGGCGTTTTGACGATCAAGCCAGAGCCCGGGGTTCTCAATCTCCCCTGCGGACGGCAGAGCAGCCGGCTCAACCCAAACCCTGTTCAGCCCATCAACTCCAGAGGCGGCCACAACCGCATCGCAGAACCGTCGTCCCTGCTCGTACTGGCGCATCTTCATCTCCATGCCCAGAAGCCTGCTCACGACCCGCCACAGCGGATTGGGCGCCTGTCGTCGGACCGACATTGAAGCGCGGAGCTGTGCGAGCGACGGAATGGCCTGCGCGCCTGCGGCGTCCATCACATGCTCAGCATGTCCTTCAATCACGGACATCGCTGCCTGCATCCGCCCCACCAGCTCATGCTGGCGTTCATCCAGCATCAGAGCAAACGGGTCTCGCCCGGAGAGCGTGCGGCCAGCGCGCCCGGCTGCAGCACGGGCAACATCCAGCAGTGGTCGCTTGGCCGTTGGGGTCGCGTCAGACAGGGAGCCAAGGAGATCCGCTGCCATGCCACCCATATAGCCGCGCAGCCAGGGAACAGAGGCGAACTGAACCGCGTGAGTGACCTCATGGATTGCAACCCAACGAAGGAAGTCCTCTGGTGGAGAACCAAACGAGGCGGTCGCCCCGGAAATATTGGGCCCGACAAGAAGCAGTCTTGGCTCTGGATCAACCACCTGCGGTATCAGTGGAATGTCGTACTGCCCGAGCACTCGACGGGACAGCACTCCCAAGACAAGCCCGGCCTCCAAAGTCACGGTTGCTGCCACAAGAAGGTTTGGGGATTTGGCCTTTCCCCTATCCGTGCCCGTCGTCGTTGGCACCCGCTCGCTCAAACCGGAAACCGCCGCGTCCAACATCGGCCCCATGGAAAGCGTGTTTGCGTGAACCCACTCAGCCCTGCTGACCACCTCACCCGCTGGCACTCTGGGTCCGCCAGTCATCAGTGTGTAGCCACGGACCCGCTCCTCCGACTCAAGAACCAGCTCACGGGCCAAGCTCTCATCAATCGCAGTGCCCGCTGGCTCTCCACCCACACGACCCGCGATGTAACGGGCGACGCGCCAGTCGATCATCAGGAAGCTGGACGGTTGGCCACAGCAAGCGCAACAGCCAACGACGCCTCACAGCGCCCAGCTGTAACCGGCGCGTGTCCGACAAGGTCAATCGGTGCGCCAAGCGGCTTGTCGAACCCTGGAAAGCAGACAAGGCCACCGGCCTCTGTAACCACAAGAAGTGCGGCAGCAGCGTCAATTGAGCGACACTTCTTGAGCGAAACCATTGCGTCATAACGGCCAGCTGCCACCTGGCAGAGAGTGACGGCAATGGCACCCAAAGCCCGCACGCGGTAGGTGGCCACCTTCAAGGCCTCGGCAGCGCCGGCCAGATAACGCGGATCCGCCGATTCAACCCCAAACACCTCGAGATGCCCGGTCTCTCTGAAGCGAGCCGCGACGGTCGGATCCAATGGTTTCCCATTGAGCGTGGCGCCCTGTCCCTTCACAGCCACCCACTCTTCTCGCGAATGAAGGTCGTAGACAAAACCGAAGACCACATCATCAAGCGTCCAGCCTGTCGCCACCGCAACCGAGAGCGCACATGGGCCTCCAGCGCGCTTGGCATTGAGAGACCCATCAATCGGATCAATTACCACGACAAGCTCGCGCGAGCCAAAGGCCACCTCGCCCCGCTCCTCCGCCAGAGCAGTGAACTCCAATCCGGAAGCGTTGAGCAGTCGCAGCTGGGCGAACACACAGTCCTCCGCCAGTTCGTCAATCACGAGAGTTCGGTCGCCACCCTCTCCCAGACCAACGACAACAGCACGGTCAACGGTCGTGGCGTAATCTTCAACCCGTCTTTTGCCGATTTCTCGGGGTGGAATTGAGTTGCCACAACATTTTTTTGACGCACCACTGCGGTGAGGTTTTTCAGCGCGAAGCTGTCGAGGACCGTTCCCCAAGATTGGTGGTTCGGGGCCCAGCCGGCAGCGGACGCACGACGATCCTGGTGGAACGCTTTGGCTCACTCGTAAAGGAAGACGTCGCGCCGGAAGCGATCCTCGTCTTGACCCGTACTGAGGAGCAGGCTGACCTTCTGCGGCCACGCCTTGAGGAAACGCTTCAACTGCCATGGGAAGAGCTTGCTGTGCTCGGAACGATCGGCCTCGCCGTCCGAGTCCTCACGCAAGCCGGCCTCGAAGCCGGCCTCGACCCCGACGTTGCGGTCATGACCGCAGCGGACCGCCTGGCCCTGCTGGGTGACGCAATGGACACGCTTACCCTTGAAGCCCACGACCTTGGCCGCGACCCGATCGTCCTGCTTGGTTCACTCGTAGAGCGGATCGACCGCCTCGAGGAAGAGTCAGTCGGCGTAGAGGCGTTCAGTAACTGGGCCGCTGCACTTCCCACAAGCACGGAACAGGAGCGCGCTGCAGCTGAGCGGGAGCAGGAATTTGCAGCCGTCTGGCGTGCCCATGACCGATTCTTGGCTGAGCGCGGATCCCGCTCCGGCCCTGGCGCGGTCCGCGACGCTGTCGCCCTCTTGGAGCGGAACGCTTCGGTCCGGGAAAGGTTCAGCACTTCCTTTGCCCATGTTCTGGCGGACGGAGTTGAGGACTTCGACCACGCTGCCTGGCGATTGGTGGAACTGCTCGGATTTGACCATGGGACGCTTGCCGTGTTCAGCAACCCAGATGAGGGAACGCGACGTCTCCGGGGTGCTTTTGACACGCACCTCTCCCAGATGGAGAGCCTTGACCCTGCTCCTACCGTCATGGTGCTCAGTGAGACACACCGTCGCCCGGAGACAGTTGAGTTCTGGCAGGCAACGACTGAGCGTGCGCAAGCCCAGGCGGTTGCAGCTGAGGTTGAGCGGCTGATCCTCAAGGAGGGCGTGAAGCCCAACCAGATCGGCGTGATCGTTGACTCTGCGACCCGTGACGCGCCAGCGATTGAGGTCGCGCTTGAAGAACGTGCAGTGCCAAACCGGGTGAACTCGGGGCAGGCCTTCTTCCAGCGGGCGGAGATCCGTGACCTGCTGGCCTGGCTCCGCCTGCTTGTGGACCCGATGGACGGGGCCGCTGTCGCCCGGGCACTTGCACGGCCACCCATCGGCTTGGGTTCGGCTGACATCGCACGCTGTTCTCAGATTGCCCGCAAGAGAAAGATCGACCTCGTGAAGGGCGCGTCGGCCGCAACCGAGTCTCCCCAGGTTCCTCCTGAAGCCAGGGACAAACTCCATGCCTTCGTCCGCCTTCATCGCAGGGCAGCGCGCGCGATTGACGCACTTGGACCAGACCTCTTCGTCCACCGTTTGATCGAACGGCTTGGACTTCGCACGTCCCTTGCGTACGCGGCATCTCCTCAGGCAGCAGAGCGCCTGAGGGCGCTGGCCGTGTTCGGTGAGATCGCGGCAGCCCATGTAAGACGCGACCCGCAGGCAACAGCCCGGGACTTTGCACGGCACATCACAGCCATCGCTCGTGCAGGATTCGCCGACCTTGGGGTGCCACTTCCAGGTGGTGACTACCCGGCGGTTGAAATCATCGCGGCCGATTCATTGCGAGACCGGGAGTGGGAACATGTCTTTGTCGTGGGCTTGGACACGGGTCGCAGGCCGAACGCGACCCGCCAACCGGCCGAGCCCCTTCCTCAAGCCCTCCTCCCAGAGGCCCTTCCAGCCCAGAGCCTCAACGCTACTGCAGTGGTTGTCGGCAACCTCTTCGGAATCGCTACAAGCCGTGCGACGAAGCGCCTCGTTCTCTCCCACTCCCGGACTGGCCCGCGCGGCGACGCACTCCACCCATCGAGAGAAGCCGAGGCACTCCGCGAGGAGCTTGGAGCCAAGTGGGAAGAGCGGGAAACGGAACTCTTTGCCCCGGGGGAGACGATTAATGCGACGTACAAGATCCTCCGGGATGAACTGCTTGAAGTGGTTGAGACAACAGGAAGCTCCATGTTGGAAATGCGGTTGGATACTGGCGCCGAGGTAGACAAGGCCGTTGTGCGTTTCCTTGAGCTGCTGAAGCTCTCAGCCCTCGCCGGCAGGCACGATGGTCACGCAGCTGAAGAGTCACTCGCCGCTGTCAACGAACGGATCCGCTCTGTCGCGACCGAGTCACAGAGAGAGGCGCTTGAGCTGTCTCCGCTTGACTCGTACATCTCCGATGCTGACAGGGGAGACAAGGATCGCGACCGAGCGGTCGCAGCAAAGACAGAGCCATCCCTGGAGGCTTTCCTGCCCCGTCGGGGCGAAGGGCTTGCCTTGTCAGCAGGAGACCTCGAGACCTACAGGACTTGCCCTCTGCGTTACAAGTTCTCACGTGTCATGCGAGTCCCTCAGGACCCAACGATTGCCCAGAGGTTCGGGATCGTCGTGCATCAGGTTCTGGAGCGTTGGCATCGCGGTGAGGGTGGTTCAGAGCTTGAACTCCTGAGCTTGCTTGACCGCAGCTGGAGACGATCCGGGCTTGGCGAAGGCGAGCGCGAGAAGCAGCTCAAGGTGAAAGCCAAGGACGCGCTCATCCGTTACCACGCGCGTGACTTGGAGCGGGACGCACAAGCCAAGTGGATTGAAAGGTCGTTCTCTTTCCGCGTCGGGCCACACATTGTTCGAGGTCGAGTTGACCGCGTTGACGAACTCGGTTCCGGCGAGTTCGAACTGATCGACTACAAGACCTCATTCCCCAAAACAGTCGAAGAGCTCCGGGACGACATCCAGCTGACGATTTACGCCATCGGAGCAAATGACGCCTGGGAGCTGGAAGCGACCCGTCGCTCCTACTGGTACGTGCTTGATGACGAGCGGACCGAGGTCCCAGGTGATGTCAACCGCGAACAGATGGAAGAAACCGTCCACAAGGTTGCAGAGGGAATCCTGAGCCAAGACTTCGAACCGTCGCCGTCTTACAGCGCGTGCTCATGGTGCGATTGGCGGCTGGCCTGCCCAGCAGCCGAGCGCTGACGAAACTCGAGCCTCAGGCCTCATCGCCAGCATCGCGCTGGCGCAGGAACCGCTGAACATCGCGTTCGATCGAATCACCGGTGGGAATCTCTTCCTCCCCATCATTCTCCTCTGCGGCAGCCTCTTCAAGCTGTTCCACAAACCCACGAAGGTCCGAGTCATGCTGGACGGCCTGCTCAACTTGCCGCTCCTGCTCGACAGCATCGGACTCCAACGCCTCCGCATCCACAATCACGCCAGTGAGTGATTCCATCCGCCGTACAAGGGCCAGCGCCGCCTTCGGATTGGGCATCGCCGCTATGTAATGCGGTACTGCAGCCCAAAGGCTGACTGAGGGGATGCCGGCCCGAGAGCACGAGTAGTGAAGCGCGGATGTGATTCCAGCCGGGCCTTCGTAGTTGGAAGGCACCAAACCCAGCCGCTCAGAAAGGGCCGGGTCAGATGCAGAACCGGCGATCGGAACGGGGTGCGTGTGTGGAACATCCGCCAGGAACGCCCCGAGTGTCACAACCATGGAGCAGCCGAGCGTCTCGGCAAGTTCCACAAGCGTCTCGCAGTACCTGCGCCAGGAGAGCGCGGGCTCTGGTCCGGAAACGACGATCAGGTCACGCGGAGCGCGGGGAGAGAACACCTCGCTCAGCGTTGTCGCCGGCCAGACAAGCTCCCGGACTTCACCGTCCACAAGTCGGATTGTCGGTCGCGTCTCACGAAGGTCAAGAAAGGGCTCCATCTCAATCCGCGCGAACTCGTTTCCACCGAAGCTGTCCACAATCGCATTGACTGCAAGGCTGGCGGAGTCCCCAGCGTCATTCCAACCGTCAAATGCGCACACCATTGCTGGCGCTCTGAGTCCCGACGGTCGATGATCCCACTGGACTGAATCCATCACGACAAAGGTAGCCGATGGTGGCGATCAGACAAGGGCGTCAACCGACCGCGGTGGCCGAGTCCTACTTCTTTGCCTTTGACTTGGGAATTCGGAAGTAAGTCTTGATCGACTTGTAGAAAGGCCAGCGGGCAGCAAATCCGTAGTAGCCGGCCTTCTTGACCACTCCGATCCAGACGATCACACCCTTGGAGTCGGCGATCAGGGTCTGCTTCTTCTTGTCGTCCGTTCCGTTCTTGGCGATTGCGAATGGGGTCTCAAGGCGAGCAGCGCCGTATGGCAGAGGAACAGGATGCTCACGCGAGCCCTTGGCAGGCAGCCCCATCAGCTTGATCGCGAAAACCGTGTACCCCTTCTTCTTCAGCGCAGTCTGTGCCTTGGTGAGTTTCGGTGTCGCAGTGTTCGTCAGCACCGCGCGACACACGGGGCCAACAGCGTCGCCCAGGACAAGCTTGGGTGGTGCGTCCGGGTTAGCTGGGTACTTGGGGTTTGCGATGTAGGCGCGGGCAGTGAGGACAAACGGCGTGAGTCCACACTTGATTCGCGTCTTGACGCCACCGCTGCTGCCAGTGAGTCGGTTCATCACCTTGATCTTGATTCCGAAAGCGCACTTGACCTGCCCAGTGTTCTCGCTGCAGAGAATGTTGAACTTGAAAACAGGGGTCTTGAACGGCGCGCTGAAGCCCTTTGAGTTCTTGGCATAGACAAGGAACGTGGCTGGGTTGCCTGTCGTCTTATTGATTCCGTCGAACGAGCAGGTCACAACCGGGACGGTTGTCGAGCACACCATGCTGGCATGGGTCCTCTGGGCAGCAACAACCTTGTAGCCCGTGACTCGGGCTCCACCGTTTGACTTGGGCGCAGTCCAGGTCACGGTCACTGAACCATTGCTGGGGTATGTGCCCGGGGCAGGAATCCGCTGTATTACCTTCACGCCCGCCGGGAGCCCCGGAACTGTGATCTTGGGCTTCTTCTTGGCCGCAGCCGAGTGGCCTGAGTTAGCTGGAGCCTGAACGCTTCCAAAGACGCGCGCTTGAGCTGAAGCCACAGAGGCAAAGGCCACCTTCCAGGACGGGGCGGCCCTTACATGGTGCTTCCGCGCCGGCGGAAGTGGAACTTCTGGGGCCAAGGAAGGATCTGTAACGACAGACCACGGTCCGTTGCCAACTCCATTGACGGCGCGCACCTTGAATGTGTAGAGAGTGCCGTCGGTGAGGCCGGTGACAGTGCAGGTAGTGAGAGGCGAAGCAATCGTGCAGGTCTTGTCACCAGGAATCGAGGTGACCTCGTAGCTCGTGATCTGATCTCCGCCGTTGTTTGCGTCGGTCTGGTCGAGGGCATCCCAGCTGACCGTCAGTGACCCTGAGGCGGCCGGATCAGGCAGCGCGGAAGCCGGGTTCTGCGGTGCTACGGGAGGCGCAGTGTTCTCAAGCGAGGCACAACCCTGCAGGTTGGGGTTGACATAAGCGCTGTTGTCGGCCCGCGGGTCATCAAGCCAGTAAGGAAGCTTCGTTGTGCTGTCGTTTCCTGTCTTCGTGCTCAAGAATGAAGGGACGGGAGGGTCTGCCGTCGCGTCCCCGGCCGGGAGAGCGCTAATTGGAAAGAGGGGATTGAGTACCCATGCCTCGATTGGATCCGTCGGGTCTCCATTTGAGTCAAGCGGGATCACTGTCTGAAGCGAGACAAGATCATCACTCGTGTAAGTGTGCGGATCGCAATGGTACCCAATCGTCTTGGTGCCATCGTCACCGGTCGGGTCGGTGACAACCACATCGCTGCCCCCGGGGTCCTCAGAAGGTGGAATGTCTCCGGGTCCTGGAGCGCAGGTTGGGTCGTTCTTGCACTTGTCGAGGATCGGGCCAAGGTCAGGAGTGGGACCGTCAGGGTCACCAAGATCAGGATTCAGATCCTTGATCTTGACCGGGTTAATCGGAACCGGAATCTGAATGGGAGTCGGATGAAATAGCACGACCCTTGGCCGCCCTCCAAGCCCCCCACCAATGTC
>JAPLCH010000012.1:0-999 GCA_026392325.1 Solirubrobacterales bacterium
ACTGGGTAAAACGCGATCGCTGCCAGGATGCCCGAGACTGCGAGGCCCTGATAGAGCGCCCGTTCAACCTTGCCCTCAGCCGACTTCACGGCGAATGTGCCGATGATCGACGCAATGATTGAAACGCCACCGAGAACCAGTGGGTAAAGCGCAACTGTGACCTGTGCGCCAGGGAAAATGAGAACTCCGAGGAGCATGACTGCTACTGCAGTCACTGCATACGTCTCAAAGAGGTCTGCTGCCATGCCGGCGCAGTCGCCTACGTTGTCGCCAACGTTGTCGGCGATCACTGCAGGGTTCCGAGGGTCGTCCTCCGGAATACCAGCTTCGATCTTGCCCACGAGGTCCGCGCCTACGTCAGCACCCTTGGTGAAGATGCCGCCGCCAAGACGGGCGAACACGCTGATGAGAGAACCACCAAAGCCAAGTCCGACGAGTGCGTCAATGGCTTCCTTTGGATCTTGTCCCGCCCATGAGGTGAGAATTCCGTAGTACGCAGCAACACCGACGAGAGCGAGACCGACAACGAGCATGCCGGTAACGGCACCTCCGCGGAATGCGACGTCAAGTGCTTTGCCAACCCCACCGCGGGCAGCTTCGGCTACGCGGGCGTTGGCCCGGACCGAAACGTTCATCCCGATGTAGCCGGCTGATGCCGAGAACACGCCACCGATCAGAAAGCCAACAGCAACCCAGATGTTCTGGATGAAGATGAGGCCGACGAACAACACGGCGCCCACAACGGCAATCGTTCGGTACTGGCGGTTCAGGTAGGCGGTTGCGCCCTCCTGAATGGCCAGGCTGATTTCGCGCATCTTCTCGTTGCCTGGTGAAAGGCGAAGAAGTGACTGGGACGTAACGACGCCGTATACAACTGCGGCAGCCGCACAGATCAGGGCTATAAGCACACCGTGATCATTCAGGAACTGAGTCAAGGGAATCCTCCGGGGGTTTCTCTGGAAGGTAGATAAAAACGGCGCCGTAATTGGCAAGGGTCAC
>JAPLCH010000012.1:1020-4511 GCA_026392325.1 Solirubrobacterales bacterium
CCCAACTGCAAACTTGGGTGAAAAGTCAGCTTCCCGGAGTCCAGATCCTGCTCGGCCGTTCTCCTGGACCAGGCCCGCCGGGACCGTTATCGCCCCCGTCGGGACCACCGCTGGACCCACTTGGAGCCTCGCCGCCGGCCTTTACGTAAGCCAGCTGAAGCTGCGAAAGAGCATCGAGAACCGCAGAGGTCTGCTCAGGAGCGACCGCGTCAACAGATGGCATGAGAGCGCGAACTGCCTCGATGGCAATTCTCACTTGGTCAAGATCCTTCTCAGGCTCGGTCTCGGGAGCTGTGCCTGTTCGCCTGGCCCCGACATTGACAAGCGAGACCACGCTCTGCAGGACGATGTCGCCTACGTGTACCCGGCGCATCTCCTCATCAAGCGCAGCGCGGATCTCATCCTCACTGGGCTGTTCGCCAAGGCTTGGCTCTGGTGTAATTTCTTCTTCGCTCATATGACTGTTCCGGGAGCATAGGTGGACTCGGTATCGCGGAGAGTCTCCTGATAGATGTCACGCAAGGGCTGTCCGGACTCGAAGGCCGTTCGCTGACGCTGAGTCCCATTGAACAGCGGGAATTGCGGTGAAATCCCAAGCTCAGACCTGACGGGCTCTGTCCAAGCGAGAAGTCGATCAAGGGTCCCCTCCGAGTCGTACTCCGTCTGCTCTTCGAAGTCGATCAGCTTCCCTTCAACTCCATATCGGATCGCTCGCCAGAAGTTTTCCTCAAGCAGGCCTCTTGGGACATCAACAAACGGAACTCCATCGTCATCGTCACGCGCAGCCTGAAGGACGCAGCCGGTGATCAACGCCGCCAGCGCGTCGCTCTCAGCAGCAGTTGGCTGAGCGTCGCAAATCCGAACCTCAACAGTTCCATAGGAGAGATGAGGTCGGACAGACCACCAGACCTGCGTGTACTCAATGATCGAATTGACCCGAATCAGAGTCTCAAGGTAAGCCCGATAGGCCGCCCAACTTCCGAATGAGTCTGGGATGCCGCAGCGCGGGAAGCTCTTGGTGAAAATCTGGCTCCTGACCGAATGGAGTCCACTGTCCCGCCCGTCAAGGAAAGGTGAACTGGAAGAAATGGCCAGAAGCTGCGGAAGCACGGTCCTCAGGCGGTCACAGACCCGGATCGCCCTGTCCGCGCCATTAACACCAACATGGATGTGAAGTGAAAACGTGTTATTGCGCCAAGCAACCCAGCGCAGGTCACCTTCCACACGCTGGTAGTGATCCGTGTTGATTATTTCCTGATCGCGATAGTCGGCCCAGGGATGCGTCCCAGTTGAGGCCAGCCGCAGGCCTTGGGCATCGGCGATCTCGAACAGTCCCCGACGATGGCTTCTCTGCTTGGCCTGCGCGTCGAACAGATCCTCCCCACGCCCTGAGCGGATCTCAATTTCGGATCGAATCAGCTCCCCTGCCACAGCTATCGCCAAGTCGGGGTCCGACTGCGCAGCGTCGCGCAGGACTTCAAACCCAGGGACAAGCTCGAGGGATTCCGGGTCAACTATCCCGAACTCCTCCTCAATGCCAACTGTTCCGTTGACACTCCCATCAAAAATGGCTTCCGCCGCCTCAAAGTTGATTCGTGGGGACATGGTTTTTCCTGTGTTGGTTCTGACCGGTCTGATCAGGTCAGATAGAAGTAGAGCGCGTAAAGCAGATCAACTGCCGGAGACGACGTGTGGACCGTCACCGACGGTGGCACGTCGAGCAGCGTCTCGGAGTAGTTGAAGATGATCTTCACTCCCGCCTCAACGAGCAGATCAGCCAGTGGCTGTGCGGCGGCTGCAGGCACTGCGAGAACGGCGACAACAATCTCCTCGTCGACCACTGCCCGCTCGAGATCAACAGACTCTCGGACCGTGTGGGGACCGACACTCTCCCCAACCTTGGCCGGATCGGAGTCAAATAGCGCCACAACTCTGAACCCGTGATCCGCAAAAATGTCGGAGCTTGCGATGGCCTTGCCAAGGTTGCCAGCACCGAAGAGCGCAATGTTGTGCTGCCCTGCCGTCCTCAAAATGTCACGGATCGCTGCGACCAGTCCATCAACGCTGTAGCCAACTCCGCGTTTCCCAAATTTTCCAAATCCGCTCAAGTCGCGCCTGATCTGAGTCGGATTTACATGCGTGTAATCGGAGAGCTCCTGGGAAGAGATCTTGTCCTTGCCCATCTTCTTAGCCTGAGTAAGTACCTGGAGATACCTCGAAAGTCGGGCTGCAACACCGAGCGCCAGCCTCTCAGGCGTCCGTCCGGCGTCTGCGTCTTCAGTCACGGGGTTCATCGGCGGTCATCCTAGCCGCGCGGGCCAAGACTTCCTCAAGCTGAGCCCTGGTGATGTCCAGCTCAAGCTGAATCTCACCGCAGTGTTCAACCAGCGGAATGCGTTCGAGATACCGCGAATGCATTGCTTCATCAAGTTCGATGTTGACCTCAACGACCTCAAGCATCGGATATTCAACGACCAACTCAGCAAGGAGCGCTGCGGTCCCCTCACAGAGGTGACAGCCTGGACGCGAGTAGAGCGTGAGGGTGCTGACTCCCTCGAGGTTGTTCATCCAGCGCCCTTGGAGCCGGTCGAATACGCGTCGAGCGCGAGCATGTCAGCCCTGTCCAGATCTGGGACCTCTAAAGCAGCCCGGCCAATCATCGCGGCGTTGTCGGTGCAGTAAGCCCGAGCGGGAACCACGAGATCGATGCCGGCTTGCCCCAGTGCTTCCCGGATGGCGCTGCTGGCTGCAACCCCACCTCCAAAAGCGACACGTGAAATTCCAGTCTCCTTGACAGCCCGATCGGTTCTGTCGGAAAGCTGCCCTGCAATTGCAGCCTGATACGACGCGGCGAGGTCATTCGTTCGCACTGCGGCCTCATCAGGTCCGAGATCCCGGATCGCGTAGAGGAGGCTCGTCTTGAGTCCCGCGAAGGAGAAGTCACACCCGGCAACGCCTTTTGCTCGAGGGAAGTCAAACGCCCTCGGGTCACCTTCCAAGGCAGCAGCCTCCACCAGCGGCCCGCCTGGGTATCCAAGGCCAAGCATCCGAGCACCCTTGTCAAAGGCCTCACCTGCCGCATCATCAAGGGTCTGGCCAACAAGCTCCCAGTTGGGCCCAGTCTCAGTGACCTTGGCAATGAGAGTGTGTCCACCGCTCGCGAGCAAACAGAGGAATGGGGGCTTCAGATCTCCCTCGGCAAGGTAGGACGCTGCAACATGGCCATGAAGGTGATCCACAGCCCGAAGCGGCAATTCCCTAGAGACAGCCAGCCCTTTGGCTGTGGCTATCCCGACCAGGAGGGCTCCCGTAAGTCCAGGCCCTTGAGTGACAGCCAGACGATCGACTGCATCCATCTCGATCCCGGCCTCGTCGAGCGCCCTGAGAATGACCGGCTCAATCAGCTCCAAGTGCTTGCGTGCTGCGAGCTCAGGAACAACTCCTCCATAAAGGTCGTGAATCAGCTGACTGCCGACCACACTCGAAAGGAC
>JAPLCH010000080.1 GCA_026392325.1 Solirubrobacterales bacterium
AAGCCCCTCTTGATGCCCTCATAGTCGGCGCAGGCTTCGGTGGTCTGGCCGCTGCCATCGAGTGCAAAGACCATGGCCTCAAACACATCGAGGTGATCGATGCAGCCTCTGGGCTGGGAGGCACTTGGCGTATGAACACTTACCCAGGCGCAGCATGCGATGTACCCAGCCAGCTCTACTCGTACTCGTTTGCCCAACGACGCGACTGGAAGCGTCTCTGTCCGGCCCAACCGGACATCCTCAGTTACATCAAGGATGTCGCACGGGAGAAGGGACTAAACGACTTGATCACCCCAGACACACGGGCAACGGCATGCAGCTGGGACCAAGACTCCGCCCTCTGGACAACAACAACTGACACGGGACGTTCCATCTCGAGTCGTGTAGTGATTCTTGCAACAGGCCAGCTCCACCAGCCAAGCACTCCCAAGATTGAAGGGGCCGATGATTTTGCAGGCGAGATGTTCCATTCCGCGGAGTGGAACCACGACATCAACCTGGCCGGCAAGCGAGTAGCAGTGGTGGGCACCGGGGCGAGTGCAGTGCAGTTCGTTCCAGAGGTAGCCAAGACCGCAGCCCACCTGGACGTATACCAGCGCTCCGGGAACTGGTTCATGGCCCGCCGCAACCGCACTTATCCAAAGCCAGTGCAGCTAGCGATCCGATGGGTCCCAGGGCTCCAAGCATTCAGAAGGGCCTTCATCACTCAATATGCAGAGGCGATCACCCTGATGATTCGGCATCCCAGCACGTGGGGACAGCTTGGAAGGCTCTGGTCGACCTTGTTCATGCGTTTGCAGGTAAAGGATCCAGTCCTCCGCGCAAAGCTCTGGCCTGACTACACGTTCGGCTGCAAGCGCGTCCTGTTCAGCTCATTCTTCCTGCCGGCCCTGCAGAGGCCAAATGTTGATCTCCTGACAGAGCCGATCTCCAGCATCACGCCCACCGGGATTGTCACTTCCGATGGGGTGGAACACAGCGCTGATGTACTGATCTGGGGCACCGGGTTCAAGACAACTGACTTCATGTTCCCAATGAAGATCACAGGCCGCAGCGGGAAGCGCCTCGAGGATGCGTGGGCCAACGGCCCCCACGCACATCTCGGAATCACCGTCCCAGAGTTCCCGTCACTTTTCATCATGTACGGACCCAATACGAACACCTCTGGCGGCTCGATCCTCGTCTTTCTGGAAGCCCAAGCCGGGTACATTCGACAGGCAATATTGGCAACAATCTCGCGTCGCGCAGCGGCAGTTGAGGTAAAGCCCGAGGTCGAATTTCAGTCAGATCTTGACACTCAGGCCGGCTTCGAAGGAACTGCATGGCTCCGTTGCCACTCTTGGTACCGGGACTCAGAAGGCAGGGTTGTCACTAACTGGCCTCGCTACATGAGCGACTACGTCCAGCTGACCGACCAGTTCGACCCAGCTGAGTTTGACTTCATCAGCGCCGCAGACAGCTGAGTCAGATCACGCTGACACAAGCCTTGTCTCGGGCTTGACCAAAGCTCAATGAAATCCACGGATCAGGCAACTGTCGGCAAGCTGGGTCCGTGCACACAGAACAGCAATGACCCCAAGGGACTCCGAGACAGAGAGCCCTGATCCCACAGAGCCGATCGAGCGGCTTCTGAGGGACCTTCGTGCTGATCGGAATGGCCTGTCAACCGGCGAGGCGGCCCGCCGCCTCATTCAGCACGGTGGCAACGAAATAACGCGACGTGTGGGCAGGACATGGCCGGGGCAACTGGTCAAGCAGTTCACTCACCCACTTGCACTTCTTCTATGGGCAGCCGCGGGGCTTGCGTGGCTCGCCAACGTGACGCCCATCGGGATCGCAATCGTCGCCGTGATCGTCCTCAATGCAGTGTTTGCCTTCATCCAGGAGCGTCAGGCGGAACGGGCCGTCGAGGCGCTCGCCGCGTACATCCCGGCCAAGGCGAATGTCTTGCGGGATGGTCACCCAACCACGATCGAAGCTCGCGACCTTGTCCCAGGAGACGTGATCATGATCGCCGAGGGCGACAGGGTCTCGGCCGACGCCCGGCTGCTCGAGGGTGCTGTGGAGATGGATATGTCCACCCTGACTGGGGAATCCATGCCCGTCCTCCGTTCGGCGACTGACACTGACCCAACCCTTCCACTCTTGGAAGCTGGGGATGTGATCTTCTCGGGCACATCATGTGCGGAGGGCGAAGCCACTGCGCTCGCCTTTGCCACAGGAATGCAGACAGAGCTTGGCCGGATCGCAGCACTGTCTGAGCGGGTGACGATTGAGGCCAGTCCGCTTGAGGACCAAGTCCGGCGGGTCGCATGGTTGATTGCCGCCGTTGCCGTCGGGCTGGGCGTCGCCTTCATTCCCCTCGGAATGTTCGGAGCGGGACTCTCCCTCGCAGATGCCTCAGTGTTTGCCATTGGCCTGCTCGTCGGCAATGTTCCCGAGGGGCTCCTGCCTGTGATCACATTGGCCCTGGCCGCTGGAGTTCGTGAGCTGGCCCGCCGAGGAGCCGTCGTCAAACGGCTCAGCGCCGTTGAAACCCTTGGCTCGACAACCGTCATTTGCACGGACAAGACGGGAACCCTCACAGAGAACCGGATGAGTGCGCACTCCCTTTGGACTCCCTCTGGTCAGCCTTACCTTGAGCTTGCAACGGCAATGACTGCCTGCTCCAGTGCCCGTCTTGATACTGACCCTCCGAGCGGAGACCCAACTGAGGTGGCGATGCTTCAGGCAGCCGCAGACCTTGGAGTCCAGACGGACGCTGACCTGCGGGACTCAAGCCGAGTAGTGCGCTTCAGCTTCAACCCACAACTCAAGCGGATGACAACAGTGGACCAGGTTGGTGGCGTCAGACAGGTGAGCACGAAGGGAGCTCCGGAAGTGATCCTTCCGCTGTGTTCCTCAGTCGCGGACAGAGCAGGCAACGAACTTCCGATGACTGAAGCTGAGCTTGGAGCAATCCACACGGCGGTGAACGAATCGGCCGTCAATGGACTGCGGGTACTCGCGGTCGCCCGCCGAGTCCTGACCGAGGGAGAGCCAACACCGGAGTCCCGAGCTGATGCGGAACAGAACCTGTCCTTCCTTGGGCTCGTCTCGCTTGTGGACCGTCCACGGAAAGAGGTCCCCGCTGCGGTAGCAGCCTGCCAACGCGCGGGAATCCGCGTGATTGTGATCACGGGAGACCACAGCCTTACCGCCAAGGCAGTCGCAAAGGATGTTGGGATCGTTGGCGACGATGTTCAAGTGCTCGAGGGAGCAAAGGCAGATGCGATGACCGACGCTGAACTCTCGTCGTATCTGGACAACCCAGATCCGATGATCTTCTCCCGAAGTTCCCCACAGACCAAGCTGAGGATTGCCGACCTGCTCAGCGGCGAGGACAATGTGGTCGCCATGACCGGAGATGGCGCCAATGACGCGCCTGCCCTGAGGCGTGCCGACATCGGAATCGCAATGGGCAAGTCGGGAACAGACGTCGCCCGCGAGGCCTCAACGATGGTGCTGATTGATGACAATTTCGCGACGATCGTCGAGGCGATCAAGGCAGGGCGTCGCGTTTTCGACAATGTCCGAAAGTTCGTCTTTTACATCTTCGCTCACGCGACACCGGAGGTTGTCCCATTCCTGGTCTTCGCCCTGGGAGGCGGCGCCATCCCACTTCCCTTGACTGTCCCCCAGCTTCTGGCCGTTGACATCGGCACAGAGACGCTTCCAGCGCTCGCTCTGGGCAGGGAACCAGCTGAACCGGGAACTTATGGGCAGACGGCCGCGAAAGTCCACAGAGGGCGTTATTCAGGGCGGAATGCTGCTGCGCGCCTGGCTGTTTGTCGGGTTGATCTCCGCAATCCTTGAGATGACTGGGTTCTTCTGGGTCCTCTTGAGCAACGGCTGGAGTCCTGGTGACCCAACGGGCGAGGGATCCGCGCTGCACAGCGTTTATCTGCAGGCAACCACGATGACATTCGTGGGAATGGTCTTTTGCCAGGTTGGAACCGCGTTCGCTGCACGGACCGACCGCGCGTCGCTGCGATCGATCGGAGTGTTCCGCAACCGGCTGCTGCTCTGGGGCATTGCTTTTGAGCTGGTCCTTACCGCCGTGCTCGTCTACGTACCAGCGTTCCAGGGCCTGCTCGGTACCGCTCCGCTCGGGGTGAAGGAAGTGGCCTTCATGGCCCCGTTCCCGCTAATCGTTTGGGGAGCGGACGAAACTCGGCGCTGGTTCCTGCGCCGATAGGAAGGAATCAACCGGCGTGCCCATCCCCAAGGCGTGCCCTTGAGCCGCTGGGACATGTGACATGGCCCGCTCCGTCATCGCCGAAATTGTGAGACTGGGGTTGGCCCCGATGTTGGCCGGGACGGCCGAGCCGTCGCAGACCATCAGGTTCTTGTAGCCGAACACCCGATGGTCGGAATCAATGACACCGTGGTCCGCGTCCTTGCCGACGACCACACCGCCAAGAATGTGAGCAGTGGTCGGGATCGCAAAGGCAGCCTCGGTAACGACAGCCTGCGCAGTCCCGCCGATCCTCTCAGCCAGCCACTCAGCACAGCGGTAGGCGGCTGGGATCTTGTCGGGGTTGGGATTGTTCGGGTCCTGTTCAGTCGTCAGGACCGCATTCCCATTAGGCCAACGGCGCTTCACCTTAAGGCGAATTGAGTTGTCCAGCGACTGCATCGCGAGCACGATGATCGTTCGGCGGCTGTAATTCTTGAATCGCATCGCCTTTGCGGCCTTGACTGGATGGCTGGCGAGGTTCTTCAACAGCTCGAAAGGTTGAGTGCCGCGCTTCCCAGCTTCAGTCATCAGCGTGTAAAGCAATGACTGCGAGTCCGCCCCACCGCCGTAAGTGACTGGCTCAATATGAGTGTCAGGATCCGGGTAGATCGACGAAGTTATTGCGACCGACTTTGAGAAGTCTCGTGAGTCGTCAGATGCGGTGACAGCAAGAATCGACTCGCTGTTGGTCCGCACGAGATAGCCAAGGCGATCTGAAATGTTTGGCAGTGACCCACGCCCCTTTGCTGAGGCGAGAAGTCGGTTGGTCCCGAGCGTGCCAGCAGAAACGATCACATTTCGCGCCCTAAGTTGCTTGCGATCACGCTTGACCCACGATCCACTCTTCTCGTGAGTGACTGTGTAGCCGTCAGCGCCATCGGCCGAGCCAAGCGGTTGGATGTCGTGAGCTGCCCGCTCTGGGATGACTGTGACGCCCAACTTCTCTGCGAAGTACAGGTAGTTCTTGACGAGCGTGTTCTTTGCCCCGTAGCGGCAGCCGATCATGCACTGACCGCAGCGGTTGCAGCCAGTTCTGTCGGGGCCCTCGCCGCCGAAGAACGGATCGGGAACGGTCACATCTGCCTCACCAAGGAACACGCCGACATTGGTCTTGGCGTAAGTGTCAACGCGACCCAAACTCTCCGCGTATTCCTTCAGCAGCAGGTCAGCATCAGTGTCCTCGTCGTATTGGACAACGCCAAGCATCCGCTCTGCCTCGTCGTAGTGGATCGCAAGTTCAGCTTCCCAGTCAGCCAACCCCTTGATCTGCGGGTCCTCGTAGAAGCCAGGCCGTGCGCGGTAAAGGGTGTTCGCATAGCCCAGAGAGCCGCCGCCAACACCACTCCCCGAAGCAACGAATACATCCTTGAACAGGGTCAGCCGGAAGATGCCCTTCATCCCAAACTTGGGCATCCAGTAGTACTTGCTTGCCTCCCAAGTGGTCTTAGCGAAGTCCTCGTCCTCAAAGCGCCTGCCGCACTCAAGAACCCCAACCTTGTAGCCCTTCTGAGCAAGACGTAGGGCGCTGATGCTCCCTCCAAAGCCGGAGCCAATGATCAGCCAGTCGTAGTCGTAATCCTTAGCCATGCCCAGCTCCTCCCTTGGAGAGACTTGATCTGCGCTGCCAAGCTTAGGTGAACGAGCTCCCATCTCCATTGCTCAGGGGCGCCGGCTCGCAACTAAGGCGCGACGACAGGCCCAATACGAAGCGCCACCTCTTGTGGGAGCGGGAACTGACACGTGATGCTCTCGGTCCGCGCCGGGAACGCGGCAATTGTGTGCGGAAACAGAGCAGCGGCCTTAAGTCACGGTCCGGTCCGGGTAGCTTCAGGCTAGATCCAAATGGCGGCAAGATTGATACTTCTGAACAAGACATGTATGTTGGATACATGACCATGACGATGTCCATCAGTCACTTCCTAAGAAACAGCGGTTCGGCGCTCTCCGAAGTCGACGATCATGACCTGCTGCTCGAGCGGCGCGACGGCGCGGACATCTACCTCAAGCGAGCCGACAGGCAACAGGCAGACGAGGAAAGCCTCACAGCAGGCGGTCGCATGATGGCTGTTCTCCTAGCCAACGAGACCACACGTCACGAAGTCCTAGAGCGAATCGAAGAGGTGCTTCCATGGACAACCTTCTTGCCTGCCAGCGAAGTTCAGCTGTTCACGGAGGAATTCATCCGCGTCATCAAGGCCTGCGCTGAGATTGGAAACTTCACTCCAGCGGGCATTACGCTGAGGCAGTGGAAGAACACAGCTGAGGTCCACGCCGACGCCGGCCTGAGCAGCGCGCTCAGAGCCCCCATCGAAGCCGGTCGAGCCGTACAGCGCCCCGCCCGGTCTGAATGACCAAAGGCAGGGGTGCGAAAGTTCCTCGCCCGACAGGGAAGCACGAGTGGACCCTTCGCTTCGCAAACCGGCAAGCCGACGCAGCCTGGAAGGAGCTAGCCAACTCGCGCGTCGCCCATGCGCTGGCGAAGTTCTACGACATTGCTGCCAGAGACCCCCGGGGCTCATCAGACCCAGGCCGTCACCACAGGCTGCGGGGAGAGCTTGGAACGAACGTCAGGTCAGGCAGAAGCCTGGAGCAATGGCAGTACGAGTTCACCAGCGGGGGACGTATCTGGTTTGTGATTGACGACGATGAGCGCACCGTCTGGGTCGCTCTTGTCTCTAGCGGGCATCCAGCCAAGACAGACAAATAGGCACTTGAGTCCTCTTGCACGGCGACAACAGGCGGAGACAGAACCTTTCGGGCCTTGTCAGAAAAGCAAGCGGCCCCTTTCGGGGTTCGTCTGGAAAAGCAAGCGGCCCCTTTCGGGGTTTGTCTTGAAAAGCAAGCGGCCCCTTTCGGGGCCGCTTGGGTGTTAGTGGAGACGGCGGGAGTCGAACCCGCGTCCGCAGCTGCGCTAAGAGTGGCGTCTACGAGTGTGTCCGGTGTTCGAATCTCGTCCCTGGGTCGCCACACCGGCGGGGTTACCTGGGACCAGTCCTCCTGAAAATGTCCCCGGATTGGCGAGGTCTTTCCTCACCGGGTGATCCTGCTGTTGATACCGGCGATCCCCGCCGCAGGCTTCAGGGGCCGATACCCCGCTCGTCTAGTTTTTGCTAGACAGCGAGGGCGTACTCATGTGAGTCCGCACTTATGGTTTTTGCTGGAGGTTTAACGAGGCCATCCAGCACCTCGACTCGCAACCACCCCCGCGAAACAACCGCGTCGAAGCCTGTCGTCCCCGTTGGTGTGTTGTCCCATCAGTCTAGCCGTCAGCAGGCCCCGTGACAAGGAGCGCGGTAAACCCACGACCTAGCGTCGGTGTCGGGCCGCCCGGTCCATCTCGCGCTTCATCTCTTTTTCCTTCAGGGAGTGCCGCTTGTCATGCAGCTGTTTACCGCGGGAGACTGCGATCTCCACCTTGGCATTGGGACCGGAGAAAAACAGCTTCGTCGGCACGAGCGTGAGTCCCTTTTCAGCGGTCTGCCCTGTCAGCTTTTCGATCTGCCGCCTGTGGAGCAGAAGTTTCCTTGCCCGATCGGGCTGATGGTTGTTTCCGGCGGCAGGCGCATAGTGCGGAATGTGCAGGTTGAGAAGCCAAACCTCCCCTTTCTCGACCACGGCGTAGGCGTCTGCCATCTGGGCAGTCCCCTGCCTCAATGACTTGACCTCGGTCCCAAGAAGCTGCATTCCGCACTCGTACTTGTCGAGAAACTCGTACTTGTGCGAAGCACGGCGATTGGTGGCAATGATGCCACTCGTAATGGGATCTTTGACCCCGCCCTTCTTCTTCTTCGCCATGCCTGTCTCCCTGAGCCTTTCCCTGAAGGGGGAAGCCTAGTCGCGCGGAGTCGCGGGGTACAGGTCGCAACGCCCGCGAGGGCAGTCAACGCGTCCCACCTCAACCCGGACGGAGTCCCCAAGTCGGAGGCGCTTCCCACTATCGGCAATCAGCATCGTCTGTTCAGGGTTCAAGTCCCACCAGCCGCCCCGAAGCCTGCGGACGGGAAGGAATCCCTCATAACCTCCACCGAAGTCAACGAAAAGTCCAGCTCCGATGACGCCGACAACCTCACCGTTGAACACGGTGTCCTTGCCTTCAAGCCCAATGTCCCTGGCGAGGAGGAAGCAGCGGACAATGTCGTCCGCATCGCGCTCAACAACCATCGCCTCACGCTCTTTCGCGCTCGTCCACTCGGCCAGCTCTGACATGCCGGCAGCTGATGGCTTGTCATCCCCAAGACCAAGCTCAAAGAGAATCGCCCTGTGGCAAACAATGTCCGGATAACGGCGGATCGGAGATGTGAAGTGGCAATAGTGCTCGAGCCCAAGACCGCTGTGGCCGAGCGGTTCCGTGTCATAACGGGCGCGCTGGAGAGCCCGCAGCACGAGG
>JAPLCH010000218.1:0-12053 GCA_026392325.1 Solirubrobacterales bacterium
CTGCGTTGCAGAACGCACGTCCGTTGCGTAACCAAACATTTCCGCAAGCGGTACCGAAGCCGTAACGACTTGGGCGTTGCCACGCGGTTCCATTCCGTGGACGCGTCCACGGCGACGGTTCAGGTCCCCAATAACGTCACCCATGAACTCCTCGGGTGTGACGACCTCTACCGCAAAGATTGGCTCAAGAAGGACTGGCTTGGCCAAACGGCAAGCCTCCTTCATGGCAAGTGACCCGGCAACCTTGAACGCGATCTCCGAGGAGTCCGTGTCGTGGTACTTGCCGTCAGTCAAGGTGATCTTGACGTCAACAACCGGGTAGCCGGCGCGAACACCGGTATCAAGGGACTCAATGACGCCCTTCTCTACTGCCGGAATGTATTCGCTCGGGATTGACCCGCCCTTGATCTTGTTGGCGAAAACGAATCCTTCGCCTGGGGCAGGCTCAATGTCGATGTAGACGATGCCGTACTGGCCAGAGCCACCGGTCTGACGGACGAAGCGTCCCTCAACCTTCTTGGCGGTGCCGCGGACAGTCTCCCTGTAGGAAACCTGTGGGCGACCAACATTGGCGTCAACCTTGAACTCACGCAACATGCGGTCCACAAGGACCTCAAGGTGCAGCTCGCCCATTCCTGAAATCTCTGTCTGACCGGTCTCTTCGTTGGTACGTACCTGGAATGTTGGGTCCTCCTCGGCAAGCTTGCCGAGTGCGACACCCATCTTCTCTTGGTCAACCTTGGTCTTTGGCTCAATCGCAACCTTGATCACTGGCTCTGGGAACACGATCTTCTCAAGCATGATCGGGTTATCAGGAGCGCAAAGGGTGTCTCCGGTTGAAACCTGCTTGATGCCGACGCCGGCAGCAATGTCGCCTGAGTAAACCTTTTCAAGCTCTTCACGGTCGTTAGCGTGCATCATCAGGAGCCGTCCAACGCGCTCCGTCTTGCCTGAAGTTGCGTTGAGGATGCGTGAGCCGGCCTCAAGTGTGCCGGAGTAGACACGGAAGAAGGCGAGCTTGCCGACAAATGGGTCGGTCATGATCTTGAAGGCCAGAGCGCTGAATGACTCCTCGTCAGATGCTTCACGCGTGACCGTAGGGCCGTCCTCATCTCCCCTTGTGGGAGTAAGTCCCGTGATCGGAGGCTTGTCAAGTGGGGATGGCAGGTAGTCGATCACTGCGTCAAGGAGTGGCTGTACACCCTTGTTCTTGAAGGAAGAACCGCAAAGTACTGGTGTCATGCCGAGCGCGAGTGTCGCTGCGCGGACTGCCTGCTTGAGGCGCTCAGGTGTTACTTCCTGCTCCTCAAGAAGGAGCTCCATGAGTTCGTCGTCGTGGTTGGAAACCTCGTCGAGAAGAACCTCACGTGCCTGTGCTGCGGCATCTACAAGCTCAGCTGGGATTGGGCAGCGCTCAAAGTCAGTTCCGAGGTCATCCTTGTAGATGATCGCGTCGTTCTGGACCAAGTCGATAATCCCAAGGAACTCTGACTCGGCACCAATCGGAAGCTGAATCGGAATTGCGTTGGCACCAAGGCGATCGATCATTGTCTCGACGCCCTTGTCGAAGTTGGCTCCGATCCGGTCCATCTTGTTGATGTAAGCGATACGAGGAACGCTGTACTTGTCGGCCTGACGCCAGACGGTCTCCGACTGTGGCTCAACGCCCGCTACAGAGTCAAAGAGTGCAATCGCGCCATCGAGTACGCGCAATGAGCGCTCTACCTCAACGGTGAAGTCAACGTGACCAGGGGTATCAATGATGTTGATCCGGTGGGAATCCCACTCGCAAGTCGTTGCAGCGGAGGTGATGGTGATTCCACGCTCCTGCTCCTGTTCCATCCAGTCCATGACCGCGCCGCCCTCGTGGACCTCGCCGATCTTGTGGGTACGGCCGGTGTAGAAAAGCACGCGCTCAGTCGTCGTGGTCTTGCCCGCATCAATGTGGGCCATGATTCCGATATTCCGGGTCTTCTCGAGTGTGAACTTACGTGGCATTTCTAATGATTCCTGGGTGTTTGAGAGCTTGATTTCTTGTTACTGCGGCATTTGGCGCCGTTTCGCACAGTCAGACCGGGCAGCAACTACGCCCAGACCCCGCTGTACACGGGCCGCTTACCAGCGGTAGTGGGCGAAGGCCTTGTTGGCCTGTGCCATGCGGAAGATGTCGTCCTTCCGCTTGTATGCCCCGCCTTGCTGCTGCTGGGCATCCATAAGTTCATTGGCCAAACGCTGCGCCATTGACTTCTCACGGCGCTGACGGCTGAACTGAACAAGCCAACGAATGGCGAGAGTCCGAGCGCGACGCTGTGAAACTTCAACTGGCACCTGGTAGGTGGCTCCACCGACACGGCGGGAGCGAACCTCGAGGACCGGGGTGAGAATCTTGATTGATTCCTCAAGCTGTTCGACGGCGTCTCCGCCAGTCTTCTCGGCAACAATCGCGAGTGCGTCATAAACGATGGCTTCGGCCTTTGACTTCTTGCCATCAAGCATCATTCGGTTGATCACCTGTGTGACTAGACGTGAGCGGTAAATGGCGTCCGGCTCAACAGGCCGGATGGTAGCTGCAGATCGACGTGGCATTACGCGGCCTTGACGCCGTAGTGAGAGCGGCCGTTCTTGCGGTCTGTAACGCCAGCGGCGTCGAGAGTTCCGCGAACAACCTTGTAACGCACTCCTGGAAGATCCTTGACTCGGCCACCACGCACGAGAACAACGCTGTGCTCTTGGAGGTTGTGACCTTCACCTGGAATGTAAGTCGTTACTTCCATTCCGTTGGTGAGCCTGACACGGGCAACCTTGCGAAGCGCTGAGTTCGGCTTCTTTGGTGTTGTCGTGTAAACGCGGGTGCATACGCCACGTCGCTGAGGAGCCGAGACCTTGGTCTTGCGGCCCTTGCCACTCTTGAGACCTGGGGTCGCAAGCTTTTTCTTGGGAGCCTTGCGGCCTTTTCGGATTAGCTGACTAGTTGTAGGCATGCGACGCGGAAGAATAGCAGCGCCCGCGAAACCGGGGGCTCACCGCAATCTTGATCCGTCTGCTGGCCTACCTTGAAGGCACTTGGGACAGGGCCTCAGCGACAGAAACTCCCTGCTCACCCAATGCTTCTGCGACTGGCCTATAGGTTATGGCCCCAGCTGCAACATTAACGCCGAGCGCGAGGCCTGGATCGTCCTCGACCGCAGAATGGACTCCCTTGTTCGCAAGGTTAAGGACGAAAGGCATGGTCGCGTTGGTCAGCGCGTAGGTCGAAGTGATCGGGACCGCCCCGGGCATATTTGCCACGCAGTAATGGATTACACCGTCAACCTCATAGGTCGGATCGGAGTGTGTGGTGGCGTGCGAAGTCTCAAAACAGCCTCCCTGGTCAATTGATACGTCAACCAGAACAGCCCCCTTCTTCATCAGGCCCAGCTGCTCGCGCGTGATCACATGCGGAGCCTTGGCCCCGTGCACAAGGACGGCCCCGATTACGAGGTCAACCTCGGGAAGTCGCTGCTCAATTTCCAACGTTGAGGCAAAACACGTTGACGCACGGCCGTCAAGCTCAATCTCAAGCTGGCGAAGGCGGTCAATGTTGCGGTCATAGACGTATGTCTCACCCTGCATGCCGATTGAGATGATTGCGGCGTTTGTTCCCACGACGCCGCCTCCGATGACCATCACCTTTGCCGCTGCAACGCCAGGGACGCCACCAAGAAGCGCGCCTCTTCCGCCCAATGGCTTCTCAAGCATGAACGCCCCAGATTGGGTTGCCAGCTTGCCGGCCACCTCACTCATCGGCGCCAGCAGTGGCAGTCGGCCGTTTCGGTCCTCGACCGTCTCATAAGCGATGCATGTTGCGCCGGACTTCATAAGGCCATGGGTCAGATCCGGGTCTGGAGCCAGATGGAGGTACGTGAAGAGCAGGTGCTCCGGCCGAAGGCGTGCGACCTCCGCGGCCTGAGGTTCCTTGACCTTCACGATCATCTCCGCCTCACCAAAGACTGCATCGGCGTCAGGCAGGATCTTCGCTCCCTGAGCCTCATAGTCAGCGTTGCTGATTGCAGACCCTTCACCTGCGTCCGACTGCACAACGACCTCATGGCCAGCGTCAGTCAACTCGCGGACGCCTGCAGGTGTCATCGCCACGCGATATTCGTCGGACTTGATTTCAGTTGGGACTCCAACCTTCATGGTCGTCTCCTGTGTCTTTCTTCGAGAGTTGCCAGCGCTAGACGCCGGCAACCTTCATCCGGTCGGCGGCTTCTTCGAGGATCGGACGCAGGACCCCATGGATCTCTGCAAAATCATCCGGTCCTGCGATGAGTGGTGGGGACAGCTGAATCACTGGGTCTCCCCTGTCGTCCGCCCGGCAAATCAAGCCTCGCTTGTAAAGCTCTGGTGAGAGGAAGCTCCGCAAAAGCTCCTCACACTCTTCGCCGTTGAACGTTTCCTTGGTCTCCTGATCCTTGACCATCTCCAAGGCCATGAAGTAACCGGCTCCGCGAATGTCTCCGACAATCGGAATGTCCTTCATTGACTCCAACATTCCCCGCAGCAGCGGCTCGTTGGTCCGCACGTTGTCCAGGAGATTTTCGTCCTCAAAGACGTCCAAGTTGGCCATTGCGACAGCGGCTGCCATTGGATGCCCGCCGAAGGTGATGCCATGGAGGAAGGAGTTGTGGCCTTCCAAAAATGGCTCAGCAACTCGATCCGAGGCAATCAAGGCGCCCATCGGCGCATACGCAGAAGTGATTCCCTTGGCCGTCGTGATCATGTCGGGCTGGTAGTTGTACTTCTCAGCTCCAAAGTTCTCACCAAGGCGGCCCCATGAGCAGATGACCTCGTCAGAGATCATCAACACGTTGTAGTGGTCACAGATCTCCCGGATTCGCTGGAAGTAGCCCTCTGGCGGAGTGAAGCAACCACCAGCATTCTGGACTGGTTCCATGATCACGGCAGCAACTGTGTCCGGGCCCTCAAACTCAATCCGATGAGCAACAGCCTCGGCCAAGTCCATGGGATCCATATGTTCAGGGAGCCTGTAGAGGTTCGTGTTCGGTACATGGCAACCACCTGGTGTGAGCGGCTCAAACGGCTCACGGAGGTTGGTGATGCCGGTCGCCGAGAGGGCTCCAAGCGTTGTGCCGTGGTACGCGATCTCACGGGCAATGACCTTTGTCTTGTTCGGGTGGCCGGTGAGCTTGTGGTACTGACGGGCCAGCTTCAGCGCAGATTCAACCGCTTCTGAACCACCTGAGGTGAAGAACACACGGTTGAGGTCACCAGGGGCAAGAGCGGCGATGCGGGCTGCCAACTCAATTGAAGGCGGGTGAGCGTAAGTCCAGTTCGTGAAGAATCCGAGCTCTTTGGCCTGGTCAGCTCCGGCTTGGGCCACATCAGCGCGACCGTGGCCGATGTTGACGCAGAACAATGCGGACAAACCATCGAAGTACTTGTTGCCCTTCTCATCCCAGACGTGACATCCCTCACCGCGCACGATGATTGGCATGTCGTTGTTAGCGTAGGAGCCCATTCGTGCAAAGTGGAGCCACAGGTGGCGCTTTGCAAGTTCCTGGAGTTCTTCTCCCGTACGTACGGCCGGTTGCGTGGTGGCCATATCGCCCTCTTCCCTCATTGGTTATCGAGCGTGGCCGATGCTATGCCAACTCGGATTGTTTCCATAAGGGTATCCACAGCAGCACCAGACCGCCAGATCAGAGCGCTAAAGCGTTGATCCGCGAGTCAGCGGGTATCTTGCCTGCATGCCCATGGTTTACGAACGCACCGGCGTCGGCAATCCCCTGATTCTGATTCACGGACTGGGATCCAATCGCCGGGTGTGGGATGCCCCACTCGGGTTGCTCTCCCGGGAGCGCGATGTGATCGCCGTGGATCTGCCCGGCTTCGGCGAATCCCCAGAGCTTGAAACAGTCCCGACACCAGCAGCTCTCGCCGACTCCGTTGAGGAACTCATCACAGAGCTTGGTCTCTCAAAGCCTGCAGTTGCGGGCAACTCACTTGGTGGCCTGATCTCCCTGGAACTTGCTCGCAGGGGGACAGTCAGCAGCGCCACGGCCCTCTCCCCCGCAGGGTTCGCGCTCGGCTGGGAATCACGGATGGCAAGCGCCTCCCTTTCGGCTTCAAGGGCCGCCGCGACAGTGCTTCGGCCCGCCTTGCCTGCTCTGGCCTCAAAGCCAGCCGGCCGAATGTTGCTTGCAGGACAGCTCGTCGCCCACCCAAGCGCCGTCCCCGCAAACGAACTGCTTAGCGCCGTGGAAGCACTGATCAGCTGCCCCGGCTTCGAGGCAACGCGGAATGCCCTGTTTACCTACACCTGGACCTCACGGGGTGAGCTTGCTGCGCCAGCAACCGTTGCATGGGCTGCCAAGGACAGGCTGCTGCTTCCCCGCCAGGCCAGAAGAGCAGAGGCTTGGATTCCCGGAATCAGGTCGATCAGCCTGCCCGACTGCGGACATGTTCCCTGCTGGGATAACCCACCTTTGGTCGCGAGAGCAATCCTTGAAGGCACGGCCGCCTGAGCGCGGTCAGATTTCCGGATGACGAAACCCATCCTCTACGTTGATGTTGACGGGGTCCTGTCCCTGTTTGGCACTCCACATGACCAGCCTCCTATCCGGCCCGACACGCACTTCCTCAATGTTGAAGGCGTCGGTCACCTGATCGCCATGGACAATTGCCGACGGCTTGGCTCACTTCAGGATCGGTTTGAGCTTGTCTGGGCAACCGGCTGGGAAGCGAAGGCCAACAGAAACCTGCTTGATCTGGTCGGGTTGCCCGGGCCTCTTGACGTCGTGAATTTCAAACCCGGCAAGTTCGACCATCAGGCGCACTGGAAGTTGGGTGCACTTGAGGCCCACGCGGGCGACCGGCCAATCGCCTGGATTGACGATGCGCTTGATGCCGAGTGTTGGGCATGGGCCAACGCGCGCCAGGCCGCAACATTGCTCGTACACACTGAGACAGCCGTTGGCTTGACTGACTCCCACGTTGACACCCTCGTGTCGTGGGCGCTTGATCTCAGCTGATCAGCGAGTCTGACCGCTCGGGCGAATCAGAACTTCGTTGACGCTGACACGCGCCGGTGCCGTAACTGCGTGCATGATTGCATCGGCGATGTCTTCCGGCTGGAGCACATCGCCAATGTCGGCGATCATCTTGTCTAGCGTCTGGATCACAACGGGGTTCTTGTTGTGGCCTTGAAGTTCAGTTGCCACAAGGCCAGGCTCCACGCAGGTCACGCGAATCTTTGAATGTGCTGCCTCCTGACGAAGAGCCTCTGAAAAGCCCGTAACTCCCCACTTGGTTGCGTTGTAGACGCCGACACCAGCTGATGCCGAACGGCCAGCGACCGATGACACATTTACGACATGGCCATGACCGCCATCGCGAAGGTGGGGCATTGCAGCCTGCGTGCAGTAGAGCAGCCCAAGCAGGTTGACCTCAATCATCTGCCGCCACTCATTGGTGTCAGCACCCTCAACGGGCCCGAGCAGCATCACTCCGGCGTTGTTGATGAGGATGTCCAACCGTCCAAGCTGCTCAGCTGCACCGTTTACAAACGCGTGTGCTGACTCCTCATCGGCGACATTGCACTCAATCGCAACAGCAGTACAGCCATCAGCGTTGATACGAGCGGCAAGATCCTCCAACCTGTCAAGCCGCCGGGCCCCAAGAGCAACTGACGCGCCGGCCTTGGCCAGCGCGATCGCAGTCGCTTCACCGATGCCCGAAGAGGCACCGGTTACTGCTGCCACTCGACCCTCGAGCGGCAGCGTTGTCACTCGGGGAGCTCCGATGCAAGTTCGTCTGCGCGTCCGTCAGCGCCAGCACCCATGCTGCGGTTCAGGTCGCCAAGCACTTCAGCTCCAACCGCATCAACTGTGCTTCCCCCTCCGGGAAGGTCGCCGCCTGGCTCAATGCCAAGCACTGCGAGCTCTTCTTCGGTGAGGCCGCCGGCACCGTATGCCGCAGGAAGCGGCTCGGTTGGCGTGATCTCCACGCGACGGTAGGTCAGAAGACCTGTCGCTGCGGGGATCAGCTTGCCGATGATCACGTTCTCCTTAAGGCCCCTCAGGTCATCGCGACGGCCCTCAAGGGCTGCGTCGGTAAGAACCTTGGTGGTCTCCTGGAATGAAGCTGCTGACAGGAACGAGTCAGTGTTGAGCGATGCCTTCGTGATGCCGAGGATGATCTCCTCGTACTGAGGCTGCTCCCCCTTCGCCTTCTTGATCCGTGCAACTTCTTCCGCGAACTCGGTGCGGTCCACAAACTGGCCTGGCAGGTAAGTGCTGTCGCCACGCTGGTCGATGCGTACCTTCTTGAGCATCTGACGAACGATCAGCTCAATGTGCCGGTCGTCGATGTCCACGCCCTGCGCCTTGTAGACCTCCTGCACCTGGTCAACCAGGTAGAGGGCGGTCTCCACGCGGCCACGGAGAGCAAGGAGCTCTGCTGGGTAAAGCGAGCCCTCTGTGATCTGCGTGCCAGCCTTGACGCTGTCGCCATCCTCAATGAGGAGACGGGTGCGAAGCGGGAACTCGTAAATGTTGTCCTTGTCTTCCGGATCAGCGGTGGTGCCGTCAAAGACCTGAACCTGGATGTTCTTCTCTCCACGCTCAATTGTCACCTTGCCGTCAATCTTCGCGATGCTCGCAACGCCCTTTGGCTTGCGTGCTTCGAAGAGCTCAACTACACGTGGCAGGCCGTGCGTGATGTCCGCGCCGGCGACGCCGCCGGTATGGAACGTACGCATGGTCAGCTGAGTACCGGGCTCTCCAATGGACTGAGCGGCGATGATGCCAACGGCGTCACCGATCTCGGCAAGTGCACCGGAGGCAGGTGAACGGCCGTAGCAGGCGCGGCATACGCCTACAGCTGCACGGCAGTTAAGTACGGAGCGGACACCAATGTTCGCTCCTTCCTCACCTTCGAACTCCTGAACAAGTGTTGCCAGTTCCTCGCGTCCAATTTCGACACCCTTGGCCATGATCTCGCGACCACGCTTGGTTTCGATCTTCTCGGCGGTGATTCGTCCGATGAGCTGGGTGTGTGGCGCCCCGCGCTCGTCAAGAACGTCCATGCGGACAGGCTCATCCTTGGTCTTGCAATCCTGCTCACGGATGATTACGTCCTGTGAGACGTCCACGAGACGACGGGTCAGATAACCCGAGTCAGCGGTTCTCAGAGCCGTATCAGCGAGACCCTTACGGGCACCGTGAGTGGAAATGAAGTACTCAAGAACGCTCAGTCCCTCCATGAAGTTGGACTTGATCGGACGCTCGATGATCTCACCCTTAGGGTTAGCCATCAGGCCACGCATTCCGGCCAGCTGACGGATCTGGCTGAACGAACCACGAGCACCAGAGTTGGCCATCATGAAGATTGGGTTGAGCACGTGAAGGTTCTCCTTCATTGCCTCACCAACCTCATCGGTGGCTGCAGTCCACTTGGCTGTTACCTGCTCGTGGCGCTCCTCCTGAGTGATCAGGCCCATTGCGTACTGCTCCTGGATCTCACTGACCTCTGCGTCGAACCGGTCCAGAATTGCCTGCTTGGACGGCGGAACAACAACATCGTTCTTCGAGATCGTGATGCCTGCGCGGGTTGCGAACTCGAACCCAAGGTCCTTGAACGCGTCCAGCACCTGGCTGATCGTTGAAGCACCGTACTCCTGAACAAGATCGTCCACGAATGCTGCCGTGTCCTTCTTCTTCATTGAACGGTTTACAAACTCATAGGTGGCTGGATCGAACTGATCGCCAAGTGCGTCTTCAAGAGCGCGCTCAATCCGGTCGTTGTAGATGACACGACCGACGGTTGTCAGCTTGTGACCACCCAGTGCGTGCATTGGGCGGAACTCAGCAAGGTCATGCAGCTTCACAACGCCGTGCTCGTATGCCCACTCGGCCTCCTGCGCCGTGCGGTAAACGTGCGGACGAGCCTCGTCCTTTGGCCACTTGCTGGCGAACAGTGCTTCTTCGCGGTCGGTCAGCTCCTGCTCTTCCGGACCGTAGGTCAGGTAGTAGGCGCCAAGGACCATGTCCTGGGTTGGAGTTGCGAGCGGCGCACCATTTGCGGGGGACAGGATGTTGTTGCTCGAAAGCATCAGAATCCGGGCCTCAGCCTGCGCCTCTGCTGACAGCGGAACGTGAACGGCCATCTGGTCACCGTCGAAGTCGGCGTTGAAAGCAGCGCAGACCATTGGGTGAACCTGAATTGCCTTGCCCTCAACGAGCACTGGCTCAAATGCCTGGATGCCCAAGCGATGGAGCGTTGGTGCGCGGTTAAGCAGCACTGGATGCTCGTGGATGACCTCTTCGAGTACGTCCCATACCTCTGGAACCTCAGACTCGACCATCTTCTTCGCAGCCTTGATGTTCTGCACGGCACGGCGCTCAACGAGCTTGGCCATGATAAACGGCTTGAAGAGCTCAATCGCGATCAGCTTCGGCAGGCCGCACTGATGCAGCTTGAGTGACGGTCCGGCAACGATGACGGAACGGCCCGAGTAGTCAACGCGCTTGCCGAGCGAAGGCGCCCTGCTTGCCCTTGAGCATGTCGGAGAGTGACTTGAGCGCACGGTTGCCCGGGCCAGTCACTGCGCGTCCACGGCGGCCGTTGTCAAACAGGTTGTCGACGGCCTCCTGAAGCATGCGCTTCTCGTTGTTGACAATGATCTCCGGAGCACCGAGGTCGAGCAGACGCTTGAGTCGGTTGTTGCGGTTGATCACACGTCGGTAAAGGTCATTCAGGTCCGATGCGGCGAAACGGCCACCATCAAGTGGAACCATTGGGCGAAGCTCTGGCGGGATAACCGGAACGGCCTCAAGGACCATCATTCCGGGCTTGTTGTCAGAACCAAGGAAGGCTGAAACAACCTTCAGGCGCTTGACTGCACGCTGCTGCTTCTGGCCCTTGCCCTCACGGACGATCTGGTCAAGCTCAATGCGCTCAGCCTCAAGATCTACGGCGTCAAGGAGGTCGCGTACCGACTCTGCTCCCATGCCACCTGTGAAGTACTCGCCGAAGCCGTATGGAGAACCAAAGCGGTCGCGAAGCTCGCGGAATACGCCTTCCTGGTCAACAACCTGCTTGGGCTCAAGCTTCTTGAATACATCCCATGCGTCAAGGAGCCGTTGGCCGGAATCCTCGTAGTAGTCAATGTTGTCCTGGATCTCAGCGTTGAGGAACTTGCGCATGTCCTTGAGCTCGCGCTCACGCTCGTCATCAGATGCCTTCGTAAGGTCAAGCTCGAGTGATTCAGCCCAGAGAACATCGTCCTCAGTGAAGCCCTTTGGAGTCTTGCCCGAGGAGAGATGCTCCTCGCGGCGGTTGAGTGAGTCTTCAAGCTCACCAACGCGCTCCTTGCGCTCAACGTCAAAGGCCTCAAGGACCTCGTTGACGCTCTTCTCAAGCGTGTCAAGGTCCTTGTCCCGCGCGTCAACGTCAACGGAGGTGATTACAGACGCGGCGAAGTAAAGAACCCGATCCAGGTCCTTTGGCGCCATGTCAAGCAAGTAGCCGATGCGTGACGGAACACCCTTGAAGAACCAGATGTGGCTAACAGGAGCCGCAAGGTCAATGTGACCCATGCGCTCACGGCGAACCTTTGAGCGTGTTACTTCAACACCACAGCGCTCGCAAACGATGCCCTTGTAACGGACACGCTTGTACTTGCCGCGGTTGCACTCCCAGTCCTTCTGTGGGCCGAAAATACGCTCACAGAACAGGCCGTCGCGCTCTGGCTTGAGTGTTCTGTAGTTGATGGTCTCAGGCTTTGTTACTTCGCCCGAGCTCCATGAACGGATCTGCTTCGAAGAAGCAAGTCCAATTTCAATGGCGTCGAAATTATTGATGTCGATCATTTAGTTCCCTCGTTCAGTTCTGTCTGGTCGGTTGCCTTGGAGTTACCGGCGCGCTTACGCGTCGGTGTCCTCGGCCGCTGTCTCGGACAGCTGCTGGTCGGCGGGCAGGTCTTCATCCTCTGTGACTGCGGCACGGCCGCCCCCACTCATCCCCGAGAGGTCAATGCCGAGTTCCTCGGC
>JAPLCH010000218.1:12065-14791 GCA_026392325.1 Solirubrobacterales bacterium
ACTCATCCCCGAGAGGTCAATGCCGAGTTCCTCGGCTGCCCTCATCAGATCATCTTCGTCATCGCCCATCTCGGTGCGAACACCTGCGTCGCTGACGACCTGGGCATCAAGTGCGAGTGAACGCATCTCCTTGAGAAGAACCTTGAAGGACTCCGGAATGCTTGGCTCTGCGATGTTCTCGCCCTTGACGATCGCCTCGTACGCCTTTACGCGTCCGATGGTGTCATCTGACTTGATCGTGAGCATTTCCTGAAGCGTGTAGGCAGCTCCGTAAGCCTCAAGTGCCCACACTTCCATCTCTCCGAATCGCTGACCACCAAACTGGGCCTTGCCACCAAGCGGCTGCTGGGTAACGAGGCTGTATGGGCCTGTCGAACGGGCGTGGATCTTGTCGTCCACGAGATGGTGAAGCTTGAGGATGTACTTGTAGCCGACTGTGACCTGCTGCTCAAACGGAGCGCCTGTGCGACCGTTGAAGAGAGTCATCTTGCCGGAGGCCTTTTCGCCCTCACGTGCCTTCGGATCAACATCCATGCGGATTCGCCCACCGCTCTTGGTGTGCTCCTCCTGCCAACGGAAGAGGGCGTTGTCAACGTCAATAACGCTTGCTCCGTCGAACACTGGGGTCGAAATGTAGACCTTGCCCTTGCCGCCGTTCTTGGCTTCCTGAGCACTCTTGAAAGCAATCTTGTCGCTCTCCTCTGGACCGTCGTACCAACCGTTCGCCGCAACCCAACCAAGGTGGGTTTCGAGGATCTGGCCGATGTTCATACGGCTTGGAACGCCAAGCGGGTTGAGAATGACGTCAACGGGAGTGCCGTCCTCAAGGAATGGCATGTCCTGCTCGTCAACGATCTTCGAGATGACACCCTTGTTGCCGTGGCGTCCAGCGAGCTTGTCGCCCTCTGAGATCTTCCGCTTCTTGGCTACAAGAACACGGACCGACTCGTTCACATCGGAACCGAGGTCGTCACCGTTGTCCTTGGAGAGAACCTGGACGTCGATCACAACGCCGCCGGAGCCGTGTGGCACCTTGAGTGATGTGTCTCGGACTTCACGGGCCTTCTCCTTGAAGATCGCGCGAATCAGCTTCTCTTCCGCAGTCAACTCCGTCTCACCCTTAGGTGTGACCTTGCCGACAAGAAGGTCGCCTGACTTGACTTCGGCGCCAACGCGAATAATTCCGCGGTCGTCGAGGTTGCGCAGGGACTCTTCCGAACGGTTCGGAATGTCACGCGTGATCTCTTCGTCACCGAGCTTCGTTGACCGTGCGTCGGTCTCGTAGGACTCAATGTGAATCGATGTGAGTTCGTCGTCCTTCACAAGACGGCGGCTCAGAATGATCGCGTCCTCGAAGTTGTAGCCCTCCCATGACATGAAGGCAACCATCAAGTTCTTGCCAAGGGCCATTTCGCCCTGACTTGTTGATGAGCCGTCAGCGAGAGCTGCGCCAGCCAGAACCTTGTCGCCGGTCGAGACCAGCGGCTTGTTGTGGATGATCGTGCCCTGGTTTGAGCGGGTGAACTTGCTGAGTACGTACTCGTCTGCGCCATCCTTCGTCTCAACGACGATCTTGGCCGAGTCAACGTAAGCCACTGTGCCAGCGTTCTCGGCAAGGATCACGTCACCGGTGTCGAGCGCTGCGCGAGCCTCCATGCCGGTGCCCACAAGTGGAGCATCGGTGCGAAGCAGCGGAACGGCCTGCCTCTGCATGTTGGATCCCATCAGGGCGCGGTTGGCGTCGTCGTGCTCGAGGAACGGAATCATCGCCGTGGCGACTGACCAGATCTGCTCGGGAGAAACGTCAATCAGGTCAACTTCTGTTGGCTTGACCGTTACGTACTGACCTGCCTGCGTACGGCAGATGACGTCAGGACCCTTGATAGCTCGGCGTTTGCCTGCGCGATCTTCTTCTCCTCTTCCATCGTTGCGTCAAGGTGGACAACCTCGTCGGTGACAACGCCGTCGTTGACCACGCGGTACGGGGTCGTGACGAAACCAAGATCGGAGATCTCAGCGTATGAGGACAGAGATCCGATCAGACCAATGTTCGGTCCTTCGGGGGTCTCAATTGGGCACATGCGGCCGTAATGGGTCGGGTGAACGTCTCGAACCTCAATGGGCGCGCGCTCACGGGTAAGTCCACCGGCACCAAGGGCGCTCAGTCGACGCCTGTGTGTCAGACCTGCAAGTGAGTTGACCTGGTCCATGAACTGGCTGAGCTGCGAGGAGCCAAAGAACTCCTTGAGTGCGGCCACAACAGGACGGATGTTGACGATCGACTGCGGAGTGATCGTGTCCTTGTCCTCTGTGGTGAGGCGCTCACGGATAACACGTTCCATGCGGTAAAGACCAACACGGAATGCGTCTTGGATCAGCTCGCCGACGGTACGGAGACGACGGTTGCCGAAGTGCTCGTACTCGTCGAGCATGTGGGCAATTGGCTCACGCGGGTAGGAGATTGCCTCCGCTGCGTAGTCCTTGATCTCGTCTTCCGGATGCTCTGGCATGCCGAGCTCACGCGGAAGCGCGATAAGGGACCTGAGCAGGCGGACGATGTCCTCCTGATCAAGGGTGCGGTTCTCAAGGTCAATGTCGAGCCCGAGGCGCGCGTTGACCTTGTAGCGGCCGACCCGTGAAAGGTCGTAACGCTTGGCATCAAAGAACATGCTGTTAAGCAGGTTCTCCGCGGCATCAATGGTCGGTGGCTCGCCTGGACGCTGCTT
>JAPLCH010000259.1 GCA_026392325.1 Solirubrobacterales bacterium
CGTCATTGGCGTCGCGCTTGACACCGTCAAGCAGATGGAGGCTCAGCTGATGATGAGGTCATACGAGGGATTCCTGAGGTCGTGAGCCAAGAGCTCAATCTCATTCTTCTGGGGCCCCCGGGCGCCGGAAAGGGTACCCAAGCTGCACGCTTGGTTCAGGACTTCAACATTCCGTGGGCGTCAACCGGTGACATGCTCAGGACCGCAGTGGCAGAGGGTTCAGAGCTTGGCATCAAGGCGAAGGGCTTCATGGACAGTGGAGCTCTCGTTCCAGACGAGCTGATCGTTGATCTGATCGTCGAACGGGTTCGCAACGCGGACTCAGCCGACGGATTCCTTCTGGACGGTTACCCACGCACAATTCCCCAGGCGGACGCTCTAGCAGAGGCACTTCAGGGCCTGAGCCGCACCGTTACGGCCGCCCTTCTGATCGAGCTGGATGACGAAGAGGTCATTCGTCGTCTTTCCGGTCGCCGAGTCTGCACGGCCTCTGGCCATGGGTACCACCTTGACTTTGACCCCCCAAAGCATGAGGGGATATGCGATCAGGATGGCTCTCGCTTGATTCAGCGCGACGACGACAAGCCCGATGTCATCAAGAACCGGCTGGAGGTCTACCACGCGCAGACCAAGCCCCTTGTTGAGTACTACGAGAATCTGGGACTGCTTCGACGTTTCGACGGCTCACGTGGGCAGACTGAGGTTCACGACCACATTCGTGCTGCCATGGCGACGCTTCGGCTTGAGGAAACAGTTTGATAATTCGCAAGACCGCGGCCGAGATTGAGAAGATGGCCGCCGCAGGGGACATCCTCGTGAAGACTCTTCAACTTGTTGAGGGGCGGATCCGCGCAGGAGTTACAACTGAGGAGCTGGACGAGACCGCTGAACGGTTCATCCGCTCGCAAGGCGCAGTGCCGGCCTTCAAGGGCTATCGGGGCTTCCCCGGGTCAATCTGCGCGTCAGCGAACTCGATGGTCGTGCATGGGATCCCAGGGCCGCAGAAGTTGGCTAAGGGCGACATCATCTCCGTTGATGTTGGTGTCACCCTCGACGGCTGGGTTGCCGACGCAGCCAGGACCTTCCCGGTTGGTGAGATCTCAGCTGAGGCACAGTCGCTGCTTGACACCACCGAAGCTTCGCTTCACGCAGCAGTCAAGGCGTGTCAGCCAGGAGGGCGCATTGGTGATGTTTCCAACGCAGTCCAGACCCGCGTTGAGGCTGACGGCATGAATGTGGTCCGCTCGCTGGTTGGACACGGCATTGGAAGCGAGATGCACGAGCCGCCCGAGGTTCCCAACTATGGACCTGCAGGAAAAGGACCAAAGCTTGAGGAAGGCATGGTCATCGCGATTGAGCCGATGGTTTCGCTCGGAAGTCCGGGTGTTCGGGTGGATGACGATGAGTGGTCAGTCTTCACAATTGACGGCTCATTGGCCGCACATTTCGAATTTACTGTCGCTGTAACGGCTGATGGTCCGAGGGTGCTGACACCATGGCATTTGAAAGCTGAGCAGGGATAATGGCTCAGTCAAGTATGAAAGTCAGACGACCGCGCAACGCCCGTGGCGTTCCGTTTGCTACTGTCGGACGTCGCGCCGTCCTGCGGTGCCGTTCCGTCGAGTGTGAAAGCACTTTTGGAGCCGGCCCGCTGACAGCCTACGCCCACCATCTGCAATTGGATCCAATTTTGAAGGTAAGACCGTCGGTCAAACCAATGTGTGAGAAGTGCAAGATCATCCGCCGTAATGGCAGGGTCCTTGTCATCTGCCCTAATCCGCGCCACAAGCAGCGTCAGGGCTAACGGATGGCACGCATCGCAGGAATCAACCTTCCCCCAGGGAAGCGCGCCGAGATCGGCCTCACATACATCTACGGCATCGGCCGTACGACATCACAGCGACTTCTTGACAAGGCCGGAATTTCGTACGACACGAAGATCCGCGATCTGACCGAGGAAGAAGCTGGAAAACTTCGTGACCTTGTTGATTCAGAGCTGACCGTCGAAGGTGACCTTCGCCGTGAACGTTCACAGAACATCAAGCGTCTTATGGAGATTGGCTGCTACCGCGGCATTCGCCACAGGCGTGGACTTCCCGTCCGCGGACAGAAGACCAAGACCAACGCTCGTACTCGTAAGGGTCCGAAGCGCCTCCAAGTAGCCGGTAAGAAGAAGGTGGCCAAGTGAGCGCGAACCGTCGCCCTCAACGTGGACGCAAGCGCGTCCGCAAGAACATCCCAGTGGGTCAGGCCCACATCAAGACTTCGTTCAACAACACAATCGTGTCGCTTACCGACCGCGAAGGCAATGTCATCGCGTGGGAGTCAGCTGGCGGAGCAGGCTTCAAGGGATCTCGTAAGAGCACCCCGTTCGCCGCTCAGGTCACCGCTGACGCAGCAGCACGCAAGGGCGTTGAGCATGGACTCCAGAAGGTCGAAGTATTCGTCAAGGGCTCAGGTTCCGGACGTGAGACTGCCATCCGTTCACTTCAGGCAGCCGGCCTTGAGGTCACAGCAGTGCGTGACGTGACTCCACAGGCTCACAATGGCTGCCGTCCACGCAAGAGGCGGAGGGTCTAACTCATGGCACGCGATACAGGACCTCAATGCCGACTTTGCCGTCGTGAAGGACAGAAGCTCTTTCTGAAGGGTGAGCGTTGCCTCACTCCGAAGTGCGCAATCGACCGTCGTGCGTATCCACCAGGAGACCACGGCCGCGGTCGTCAAAGTCGTTACTACGGCGTCCTTGAGCGTCAGTTCCGTATCTACTGTGAAAAGGCAAGCCGCACTCCCGGTGTAACCGGTGAGAACCTGCTTCGTCTTCTCGAATGCCGTTTTGACAGCGTCTTGGTCCGCCTTGGCTTTGCAGCCTCGCGTAGCCAGGCCCGTCAGCTGATCCGTCACGGACACTGGACGGTCAACGGTCGTCGAGTCGACATCCCCTCTTTCCAGGTCAAGCCGGGCGATGTGATTGCAGCAGCAGCGGGTTCATCCGCCGCTGATGTGATTCGCAGCGCAACCGAGTTGACCGGTCAGGTCCCTGCATGGCTGCAGGCAGACCATGATTCACTTGCGGCGAAGGTGTTGCGCCACCCCGAGCGGAGCGAAATCTCTGCCCCGGTGGAGGAGCAGCTCATCGTCGAGTTGTACTCCAAGTAGTTCCAATGCCGAGGCGCCTTATGGCGCTCCGGTGACAGGCCGCCAACCGGCGGTTCTCCCACCCCGACGACCACAGGATCACGATGCTCGAATTCCAGATCCCCCGGATCACCAAGGACACCGTTGAAGACAATCGCGGGTCTTTTACAATCGAACCGCTTGAACGCGGCTTCGGATATACCTTCGGCAACTCTCTTAGGAGGGTTTTGCTCAGCTCCCTTAAGGGTGCAGCGGTCACTAGTGTCCGCATTGAGGGTGTACAGCATGAGTTCTCAGCAATTGAGGGCGTCAAGGAGGACGTGACTGACATTGTTCTCAACCTCAAGGGTCTTGTCTGCCGTATGGCTGACTCCACCGCTGAGATTGAGGCGCCACTTGTCGTCACCGGCCCAGGAACCATCACGGCAAAGGACATCGACCTCCCAACGGGCGTCGAGATTCTCAACCCTGATACTCACATCGCAACCTTGGAGAACAAGACCAAGCTTGAGATCTACCTGACCATCGGCACTGGGCGCGGCTATCGCCCAGCCGAAGAGAACAAGAATGATGATCAGCCAATCGGTGTTATTCCGATCGACTCGATCTTCTCTCCAGTTCGACGCGTTGCCTACTCAGTTGAGCAGGCACGTATTGGTCAGCGCACCGACTTTGACAAGCTCACGCTTGACATTGAGACGGACGGATCCCTTGACCCAACCAAGTCACTCCGTGAAGCAGCTGAGATCTTGATCCAGCAGCTCGCGATCTTCACTGATGTGGAGCGCGTTGCAGAGCTTCGTGAGGCAATGACAGCAGGTGTGATCGATCAGGTCACAAACGCTGCAGCTGCCGCACCTACCTCCGCAATCCCGGGAGCACCGGCAACATCGAACGGCATGGACGACATCCTCATTGAGGAGCTTGACCTTGGCGTACGTTCATACAACTGCCTTAAGCGCGCAAACATCAACACCGTTGGTGAACTTGTAACGAAGTCCCGCAGCGAACTTGCTGCGATTCCGAACTTCGGCAGCAAGTCCATTGATGAGGTTGAAGAGACACTCGCCGCTCAAGGTCAGGGCCTGAGGGAGGACTGAGCCTCCGGCTCAGTATCTAGCGATGCGCCACCAAAAGACACGTCATAAGCTGTCGCGCGACTCGGCGCATCGCAAGGCGCTGCTCAAGAATCTCTGCAAAGAGATCATTGAGCATGAGCGGATCAAGACCTCAGAGGCGAAGGCCAAGGCCGTCAAGCCTGAGATCGAGAAGCTCATCACCCTTGCGAAGCGTGGAGACTTGCACGCCCGCCGTCAGGCTCTCAGCACATTGGGCCAGGACAAGTTCATCGTCTACAAGCTCTTTGAAGAGATCGCACCTCGCTACACGGACCGTCCGGGTGGCTACACGCGAATTCTCAAGCTCGGGCCACGTCGGTCGGATTCGACCGAAATGGTTTTCATCGAGCTCGTCTGAGCTGAAGGGGCCGCTTAGGTGGCCAAGGCTGTGACAGCGAGAATTGAACTCGCTTACGACGGAACAGATTTCGCAGGTTGGGCTGTTCAGCCCGACCAGCGAACCGTCGAAGGCGAGCTTGCTGCTGCCATTTACCAGTTGCGCGGCGACAAGCCCACGCTGACGGTCGCAGGAAGGACTGACGCGGGCGTTCATGCTGTCCGGCAGGTAGTCAGCCATCCTGGGGAGCCGCTGCGCCCAGAGGCGCTTAACGGCGTTCTTCCAAGGGACATCTCGGTTCGTTCCAGCGAGGAAGCGGGGCCTGACTTCGTTGACGCCCGGGAGAGCGCAACATCCAGGGCTTATCGTTACCGGGTACTTCAAACGAGGACTCGTCCGCTCCACGAGCGTCGCACCTCATTCTGGGTGTCAACAGCCATCGACTTCAGTCTGCTTGAGCACTGTGCGCAGCTTCTACCTGGCGAACACCGAATGACGGCGTTCACACCAGCTCAGACCGAACATGTTCATTTCACGAGGAACATTCTCAGCGCGCGATGGACTCAGGCCCAGACCGATGAAGGACGGAGGCTTGACTTCCACATTGAGGCCGTGTCTTTCATGCGTCACATGAACAGGATTCTCGTCGGAACAATGTTGGAGGTTTCCCGAGGGGTCATGTCCATTGAAGGGTTTGAGGAGCTTCTTCAGGGAAGACCACGCTCGGATGCTGGGGATACCGCACCAGCTCAGGGCCTGACTCTCCTTGGGGTCGGCTACGGCACTCGCGTTCTGGACTAGAACCGCGGCCGGGCGCTGGAGGCGCGCCTATTGTCACTTCCATGGGCAAGGCAGACGGTGGACATCCAGAAGAGTTCCTTGCGATTGATTTTGAGACCGCTGCGTCGTTCAGGGAGTCAGCTTGCGCAGTGGGAGTCGCCTACTTCGCCGAGGGAGTCATGGTCGAGAACACCGCGACGCTGATCGATCCCGGGCTGGGGCGTGCGGCTTGGAGTCATTTCAACATTGGAATCCACGGGATTCAGCCTGAAGACGTCAAGGGAGCGCCAACCTTCATGGAAGCTTGGACTGATCTGATGGGCAAATACCCGGGCGTTCCACTTGTTGCCCACAACGCTGCCTTTGACATGGGTGTTGTGCGCGCAGAGCTCACCGCAGCAGGCGGGCACTTGGACAGTCCACTTCTCTACACATGCTCAGCAGCGGTCGCAAAGGCCACTTGGACTGACATGAAGAGCGTTTCCCTCCCAGTTATCTCTGAGCGTCTCGGGATAGAGCTCAACCACCACGAAGCAGGGTCAGACGCGCGAGCCTGCGGAGAAGTGATGCTTCACGCGGTTGAGAAGCTGGGCACGAACTCCGTTGAGGAGGCCCTTGGCCACTTGA
>JAPLCH010000039.1:0-1035 GCA_026392325.1 Solirubrobacterales bacterium
AAAGATGGTCCGGCCCGGCTGGCTGACCAGCGTTTCACAATACTGAACCGCCCGGCCAATATCGGTTCCTCCACCCAGCTGAACCGTCAACAGCACCTCCACCGGGTCATGGGCCAGATGAGTCAGATCAACCACCTGAGTGTCAAACACCACCAGCCGTATCCGCACGGCCGGCAAACCGGCCAGAATCCCGGCCAGCACTGCTGCATATGTCATTAGCTTCACATCAAGGTTCCGGACATGGGCCATCTCATGGGCAACGACGCCCTCAAGCTCCTCCTTGTCAAGGATGTCAAGCAGCCCTTGATTCACACAGACAACCGCTTGCTTGGGGTCCTTTCCTGCCGCGAAGGCGTTCGGGGCCGGGTCAGGTGACACGTAAACGCGTGGCATGGGCTGTCCCGCAGCAATCGACATCACTTCGACTGCGTCCCAGACCGGTGGACATTCCTCCCGGGACTGCAGCTGCTTGGCATGCGCAACGGTTACGGCAAGATCGTCACCCATTGTCAGGGTCACGACGACAATCACGATGGCCACTGAGCAGAAGATGTAGAAAGCAGCCGGTCCAAATCGCAGCGAAACAGCGAACCCCAACGCCCCGTAAATCAGGAAGAACATGCCAAACAGCGCACGGCTCCTCCTCCGGTTGCTCTTTATCTGTGCATCAAGTGGAGGCATTACTGATGAGATTCAGGACTGACCAAGGACCAGGGTCTCAGCTGAACGAAACAGTTGGCACGGCGGCCTCAGCCGGATCCACAAGGTCGAAGAACTCTCGCTCAGTGACCTTCGCGACTGGGGCAACCCACTTGCTTGGAATTGTCTGGCACTTCGTATTCAGCGCCTTGACCGTCGTGTTGTAGAAGCGGCGTGCAGCAGAAAGTCGATCCTCCGTTGCCGTCAGTTCACCTTGCAGTTGAAGGAAGTTCTGATTTGCCTTCAGGTCCGGGTAAGCCTCTGCCACGGCGAAGAGTCGACCAAGAGCCTGATTGAGAGCACCTTCAGCCTGAGCCTGCGCTGCGGGCCCCTGGG
>JAPLCH010000039.1:1069-2997 GCA_026392325.1 Solirubrobacterales bacterium
TAACCCTTGACGCTTTCAACAAGGTTCGGAATCAGATCGTGACGCCGCTTGAGCTGTACGTCAATCTCAGATTCGCCCTCCTCTGCAGAAACCCGCAGGCTGACAAGAGTGTTGTACGTCGCAAAAAACCAAATGCCCACCACTACGGCAAGGACTGCGACGATGATGATGATTGTCAAGGCTTCTCCAGTGCTAGTTGAACGCTTCCACCACTATGGCAGACCGAAAGCCGCTTACCTGACAAATCAGGGTTGGGGAACTGCCCCGATCACCTTCGCTGGTGAACCAGCGGCCACAGAGTAGGCGGGGAGGTCTGAAGTAACAACGCTGTTGGCGCCGATCACACAGCGTTCGCCGACCGTCACGCCGGAGGTTACGACCACATTTGCTCCCAACCAGCAATCGTTCCCGATGATCGTTGGGCCCTTGGATGTGAACCCTTGGTGAGTGAGCGGAATCCTCGGATCATCAAAGCGGTGGTTGGCATCGGTAACAACACAGCCATTAGCAATCATCGTGTTTGCCCCGATCTCAACGCGGTCCACAGCGGCGATGAGCACACCAATGTTGATCAGGGCTCCGTCACCGAGAACGATGCGCCCAGAGTCCCCTCCTGTAAGCCAGACAAGCGGCTCAAGGACAACCCCGACGCCGAGTTTAAGCCGACCCTGTCGGAGCAGCTCGAGCGGCTCCCCGTGAAGCGGCATGCGGGCAAACGCCCCAGCCTTGGCAAAGTGTCGGTGCAGCGCAACTCTTCTCCAGGGGAACAGGTCCCGGTGGTACCAGCCCCACTTGCGGCGCCATAGGGTCCACCCCGTCGTTGACTCAGCCACGCAAGGTCACCGGCCCTCAGGCCACCTTCGCCGGCTTCTTGGCCTTTGGCTTGACAGGCTTCTTGACTGCCTTGCCGCTCTCACTGGCAGTAGGACGGCCTGCTGCCAAAGCAGACTTGAGGAACTGCCCTGTGTAGCTTTCTGCCACCAAGGCAACCTGTTCCGGCGAGCCGGTCGCAACGATGGTGCCTCCCCCGTCCCCGCCTTCTGGGCCGAGATCAACTATCCAATCCGCCGCACGGATCACATCAAGGTTGTGCTCGATCACCACCACTGTGTTGCCGCTGTCAACGAGGCGCTGCAGCACCTCAAGGAGGCGCTCAATATCAGCAAAGTGGAGGCCGGTGGTCGGCTCGTCGAGAATGTAAAGCGTGCTCCCCGTCGCGATCTTCGAAAGTTCAGCCGCCAGCTTGATTCGCTGCGCCTCTCCCCCCGAGAGCGTGGTTGCGGACTGGCCCAGCCGCATGTAGTCGAGCCCAACATCACAGAGAGCCTGGAGACGTCGCCGGATCTTCGGAATTGCCTCGAAGAACTCAAGCGCATCCTCACAGCTCATCGCGAGAACATCAGCGATCGTTCGGCCCTTGTACCTGACCTCAAGAGTTTCCCTGTTGTACCGCTTGCCGTCGCACTGTTCGCACGGCACATAGACATCCGGGAGGAAGTGCATTTCAATCTTCAGCTGGCCATCACCACGGCACACCTCACAGCGCCCGCCCTTCACATTGAAGGAGAAGCGGCCGGGGCGATAGCCCCTAGCCATTGCATCTGGCGTCTTGGAATAAAGATCCCTGATCTGGTCAAACAATCCGATGTACGTCGCTGGGTTAGACCGGGGAGTTCTGCCGATTGGCGACTGATCCACGGCAATCACCTTGTCAAGTCGGTCCAATCCCGTGATGCCTGCATGTCTGCCTGGTCGTTGCTTGGCCCGCTGCAGCTGTCCTGCAGCGCTGCGCAGCAGAATGTCATTAATCAGAGTGCTCTTCCCGGACCCGCTTACCCCTGTTACACATGTCAAGACGCCAAGGGGGAACTTGACCGTGACGTCCTTGAGGTTGTGCTCGGTGGCCCCCTTGACAGTCAGATGACCTG
>JAPLCH010000248.1:0-3742 GCA_026392325.1 Solirubrobacterales bacterium
GGTACTACAAGTACATCGTCTTTGAACAGCTCGAAAAGAGCACCGGTCGCGTATACGACCAGCCGTGCCACCGCATCATGGGGCACAACATTGACCTGCCGAACGCGGATTGGGTGGCGCAGAACCACTCCTGCCCACCGCTCTACTACGCAGGTCCCAACTACCCGGAGGGTGTTTCATGAAAGTCCTTGTAACTGGCGGAAGCGGCTTCATTGCTTCGCACGTAATCGACCACCTTGCAGCAGCCGGCCACACGCCGGTGAACTTCGACATTCGTCCAAGCCCATGGCAGGGTGAAGAGGTTGAGTTCTTCGAAGGCTCAATCACAGACGTTGACTCGCTTGAAAAGGCAATGGCTGGCTGCGACGCAGTCGCCCACCTTGCTGCTGCAGCAGACGTCGGCGAAGTTCAGGCTGACCCACTCTGGTCAGAGGAGCTCAACGCGCGCGGAACCATTTGCGTCCTTGAAGCGGCCAAGCGCGCTGGAGTCAAGCGCGTCGTCTACTCCTCCACCATCTGGGTCTACCAGGACAACAAAGAGCTCGAGATTGACGAGAACGTCAACCCCGCGCTCCCAAGCCACCTCTACACCGCTGGCAAGCTCGCGGGAGAGGCTTACTGCACGTCCTACAAGGCCCTCTTTGACCTTGACTACACAATCCTCCGCTTTGGCATTCCTTACGGCCCACGCGCGCGCGAAGCAACTGTGCTGGCGCTCTTCTGCGGCAAGATCATGAAGGGCGAGCCGATCACCCTTGCTGGTGGCGGAACCCAAACACGACGCTTCGTTTACGTGGAAGACATCGCTGACGCAGTCGTCAAGTCGCTTGCGCCAGCTGCGGCAAACCGCATCTACAACCTGGTTGGTACTGAGGAGACTTCAATCCTTCAAGTCGCAGAGCGGGCACAAGAGCTGCTCGGTGAAGGCGAAGTTGTGATCACCGAAGGCCGCGCCGGAGACTTCGCCGGAGCTGTAATCAGCGGCCAGCGAGCAGAAGACGAGCTTGGCTGGACGGCTGCCACCGATTTCGCAGAAGGCGCGCGTCGCTACGTCGAGTGGCGCAAAGCCCAAGCCTGATCGGCCCGAGGGAAGTACGAACATGACGGGCGAGCCCCGCAAGGTCCTGGTCCTCTCCGCTGATATCGGAGAGGGTCACGATGGGCCGGCGCGGGCTATCCAGCGAGAGTTCAGTGAGCACGAACCTGAGGCGCGGGTAACGATTGTCAACGGCCTCACGGCCATGGGCGGCGTTCTAACCAGCGTTGTGCGTGACGGCTCTGAGGTCACCTTCAAGTGGTTCCCACTGCTCTTTGAAATCCAGTACCGACTGTTCATGAAGTTCCCTCCCACCCGGTGGTTTTCGATGAAGCTCTTGACCGCGCTTGGGGCCCGTCCGCTTATGCGGATCGTCAACGCCCATGACCCGGACCTGATCATCTCCACCTACCCAGGCGTGACCGTGGTCCTGGGTGAACTGCGGCTGAAGGGCAAACTTCGGATCCCGACAATCGCTGGGATCACAGATCTCGCAGGCCTTTACTTCTGGGCCCACAAGGGCATTGACATGCATACCGTGACGCACCGTGAGTCGACAGAGGTTGTCGAGAAGATCGCGGGCGAAGGATCCGTGCGCTGGGCGTTGCCGCCAACAAACCCGGTCTTCTTCAATCCTCCCACGCGGGAGGAGGCACGGCGCGAGCTCGGACTGCCGACTGAGGGCAACATTGTGATCGTGTCCGGCGGCGGTTGGGGCGTTGGGGATGTAACCGGTGGAATCAAGGCGGCTTTGGCGCACCCCAACACCAAGGTGATCGTTCTTTGCGGGCGCAATGAGGTTGTCAAGCAGGCAATTGAAGATGAGTTCAGAACAGAAAGCAGACTGTTCATCGTCGGGTTCACCGATCAGATGGCGACCTACCTCTCAGCTGGCGACGTCCTGATCCATGCAACCGGGGGACTCACCGCTCTGGAGGCGATGATCTGTGGCACGCAAGTCATCAGCTACGGATTTGGCGTTGGGCATGTGCGCGAGAACAACAAGGAGTACCTCCACCTTGGACTTGCCCAGGTAGTGAAGAAGCGCGAGGACCTCGGACCAGCGATTGAACGCGCCCTAGAGCAGCCGATCCCGCGCGATCCGCGTTACGGACAGCTCCCTTCCACAGCAGAGCTGTCGACTGAAATGCATCGCTTCGTTCAGCCAACTCCGACATGGCGTCTTGTCGGCCACCGGGTCATCGCAGGCGTCGCGGCACTCGCCGTAATCGGCTGGCTGGTCCTTGGCAGCGGCTCAGGACTGAACTTCCTGGATGGCCCACTGCGCCTCAAGGTCGTCAGCACCCTCCCCACTGACCAACCGGTTGTGGGAGTCATCGTTGACGGACCGCAAACTGACCTCCCTGCTACTGCCGCCGAGCTGAAGGCCCGCAATATTCGTGCCTCGCTGTCCATAAGCCAGCCACAGCCACAGGCCGACCTTGATGCTGTTCGAGCGGCAGGATCGGACGCAATCCCGCACCTACGCAGGTCCGGTGCTTTCCGCTGGCTCGCGACCCGGTCCCGACTCAAGCGCCTGATCCGTGACCTTGGACTCTCGAAGCCTTTTGCCTACGAGCCCCCGTCACGAGGTTTCTCTCTGGGCGAGTATGAGGCGGCCAAGTCGCTTGGAGGGAAAGCGGTCAAGGGACGGATCATGGTTGACGCAAACACCACCATCGGTGAGCTGCACCCAGGGGAGCTGGTGACCGTGGTACTTACAGGAGCTGGACAGTCCCGCGCGGCCTTGGGAGAGCTCAAGCGGGCCCTTGCCGCACAGCATCTTCGCGCCGTTCCTGTGACCGACCTCCTGCGCTGAAGTTTCCTGATCGCCACCTGCGAGCTTGACTTGGAAGCCACCAGAGGAATAGATTCCCTTATTCACCCGGAAATACCAGGAGGCAGTCTGTGTTCAGACCATCAAAGGTTCTTCCCGCCCTTTTCACAGCAGCGGCGATGCTAATTGCAGCTCCGATCGCTTCAGCCGTGCCAGGTGGCTTTTCTCTGGACTCAAGCGTGAACATCACGGTTGGGACGGGTCCCGATGTGCTGACCGGCGGACCGAATGGATCGCTCTGGGTAGGCAACGACGGCGCGAGCACAATTTCCATCATCAACCCGCTCACAAACACCGTTACAAGGACGATCAACTCCGGATCTCACCCAGACGGAATTGTCTTCTCCCTTTCGGGTGACACCGCGTATGTGATCAACGACAACAATGCCACCGTGTCTCGCATCAACACGACGACCTGGACCGGAACAGGAACCGTAAAGATCGGGAGCACCCCATACGGACTTGCGATCACTCCGAATGGCCGCTACCTCTACACGGCCAACAGCGGAAGCAAAAGCGTCTCGGTCATTGACACGACGACGTTCAAGGTGACCAAGACGATCACCGTCGGGAAGTCGCCATACGACAGTGCGGTGACGCCAAACGGAAGCTACGCGCTCGTCACCAACTACGACTCAAAGTCAGTCTCGGTGATCAACACGGCGACAAATACGGTCTACAAGACCATCACCGTTGGGACCAATCCTTACTCGGTGGCAGTCAATCCCGATGGGACCGCTGCCTACATCAGCAACGACGGTTCAGCCACCGTTTCAGTAATCAACCTCTCGACCTGGACGGTCACCAAGACCATCAATGTTGGGAAGCATCCATGGAGCCTTTCCGGCTGCCACTCTGGAGTTTCCAGC
>JAPLCH010000248.1:3797-5611 GCA_026392325.1 Solirubrobacterales bacterium
TTACCTCTTGGTGCCAAACAACACGGGCAAGTCAGTCTCAGTCGTAACTCTTCCTTCGGGAAGCGTCACTCAAACCATCGCCCTCGGAGTAGCCCCCAACGCAATCTCCGCACTCCAGTCGGGTCTCTGCTCGGATGGCATGTGGATCGCAGACGGAGTAGCCAAGAAGGTTCAGAAGCTGAAATTCACTTAGTCGCAGGCTTCTCAGCCAGAACTAGATTTGGAGGGCGGCCAATGGTCGCCCTCTTCTTTGGCCTATGCCCTCTAGTGGCGGAAGTGACGACGGCCGGTCATCACGAGTACTACGCCAGCTGCGTCGCAAGCGGCAATGACCTCATCGTCGCGAATGCTGCCACCTGGCTGAATTACGCATGAGGCGCCAGCGTCAATCGCCTCTTGTGGGCCATCAGCAAATGGGAAGAACGCATCGCTGGCAACTGCCGTGCCCTCAAGGCTCTCAGGCGCCTTGCTGACTGCGATGCGCGCGCTATCAACACGGCTCATTTGGCCGGCCCCAATTCCAAGCGTTGCGCCACCCTTGGCAAAGATGATTGCGTTCGACTTGACATGGCGGGCGATGGTCCAAGCGAAAAGCATGTCCTCCCACTCCTGCTCAGTCGGCTGCCTTTGGGAGACAACCTCCATGCCGTCGCGCCCGTTCTGACCGGTGTCGCGATCCTGCACGAGGAGCCCACCGAGTACCTCACGGTGCTCAGGAGCCGTATGCGCTCCACCAGCATCGTGATCAACAAGGATCCGGATGTTTGGCTTGGCCGCCATGATCTCAATCGCCTCAGTGCTGAACCCCGGGGCTGCTAGAACCTCGACGAACTGGTCCATCAGCGCGGTCGCGACCGCTGCATCAACCTCGCGGTTGAAGGCAATCACTCCGCCGAAGGCAGAGACCGGGTCGCACTTGAACGCAGACTGGTAGGCGGAGAGTGGGTCCGGGCCGACGGCAACTCCGCACGGATTGTTGTGCTTGACAATGACGCAAGCTGCCTCATCGAACTCATCAACAATTCGTCGCACAGCATCGAGGTCAAGAAGGTTGTTGTAAGAGAGATCCTTGCCTGAGAGTTGTTCAAAGCGGCTGAGCAGATCCACGCGCACGCCAGCCTCCGAGTAGTACGAGGCAATCTGGTGAGGGTTCTCACCGTAGGAAAGGTTCGTCTTCTTCTCATACGACTTCACAATGCGGCTTGGGTGACCTTCTTCCCCGGTTTCAGCGGCGCCAGGGCCGGCAAACCAGGTTGCGATCGCAGTGTCGTAGGCAGCGGTTCGGGCAAACGCCTGACCAGCAAGATCACGCCGTGTGTTGCCCGAAAGCTTGTTCCCAGAGGACTTGAGCTCTTCCACGACTGGGCCGTAAGAATCAGGGTTAACGACAGTCGCAACAAACGCATGGTTCTTCGCAGAAGCGCGGATCATTGTTGGTCCGCCAATGTCGATGTTCTCAATCACCTCAGAGTCGGATACTCCCGCGCGACTGCTGACCTGTTCAAACGGGTAAAGGTTTACGCAGACAAGGTCAATCCACTCGACCTCATGCTCGGCGGCGGCGGCCATGTGTGCCGGATCGTCACGCCGCGCAAGGAGTGCTGCGTGGAGCTTTGGGTGAAGGGTCTTGACTCGCCCATCCATGATCTCCGGGAACCCAGTCAGGTCAGAAACCCCGCGCACTTCAAGTCCAGCTTCGCGCAGCTCACGGGCTGTTCCACCGGTTGAGATGACCTCAATCCCAAGCTCAACCAGAGCCTTTGCGAAGTCAACAACCCCAGTTTTGTCTGACACGGAAACCAGGGCCCTGCGAA
>JAPLCH010000042.1 GCA_026392325.1 Solirubrobacterales bacterium
ATGGTTGCAACTGACTCCTATCGCCTCAGCGTCAAAGAGACAGAACTCTCCACCCCTCTTACTAATGCCTTTGAGGCGAACGTCCCAGCAAGAGCCCTCCAGGAAGCAGTCCGCCTTGCGAAGGGAGTTAAGGGAGATGTCGGTGACGATGAATCCGGACCAGCAGCAGGGTCAGTAAGAATCGTTATGCAGGAGAATCAAATCGTCTTTGACCTTGATGGAACGATCCTCGCCTCAAGACTCATCGATGGTCAGTTCCCTAAGTATGCGGAGCTGATTCCAGATTCCTTTGATCACGAAGTGAAACTCTCAGCCTCAGAGTTGCTCGATGTTGTTCGCCGGATAAGCCTTCTGGCCCAAAGAACAAAACCACTCACGCTCTCCTTTGAGAAGGGTTCGCTGACGATCAGCGCCGAAACTCCAGACATTGGTGAAGCACGCGAGTCACTTCCAGTTCCGTATGACGGAGAGCAGCTCGATATCGGGTTCAACCCCGACTATCTCCGCGACGGAATCGAAAGCGCAGGGGATGAGGAAATCATCTTCAAACTCCTCAGTCCCAACCGACCAGGCTTGATCGAGTCAGGCAGTGGTGGAGGTTTCCTTTACCTCATCATGCCGATCCGCCTGGGCAACTGACCTGACTGAGACTCAGATGCAGGTCCAGAGCGTGGAGCTGCGTGATTTCAGAAGTCACCATCGCTTTCAGGCAGATCTTGGAGGCTCACTGACGGTCATCGCTGGGCCGAACGGGTCAGGCAAGACCAACATTCTGGAAGGCATCCACTTCGGCCTCACAGGGAGATCCTGCAGAACCTCAATGGACCGACAGGTTGTTGCCTGGGACACCGACACAACCATCGCAAGCGTGAACTTCAGCAGTAATGGTGTTGATCACACTCTGGCCACAGCACTCCAACGGTCTGGAGATAAAAGAGTCCAACTCGATGGATCAGCGATAGAGACATCAGTGCAGATAGCTGATCGTCCAACCGTGGTTGTGTTTCTGCCAGACAAACTGAGTTTGGTCAACGGCGCTCCAGGTGAACGCAGAATCCACATGGATCGTGTGATTGGGGCCTTCACACCGCGTATGCCGTCACTGAAAGCCGACTACAACCAGGCCTTGGCTCAAAGGAACGTCCTTTTGGCATCACGCAGGTCATCTGGATCCGACCACAGAGCCTTCCAGCATGGGACACGAAGTTAGCCAACGCTGGCACTCAGCTCGTTGAACTTAGGGACACGTTCATTGACGAGGTTTCAGGGCCTGTTTTGGAGATAGCGAAGGACCTTGGGCTTGCAGGTGAGTTGGAGCTTTCACATCGACCCGCAGCTTCCCGCGACCCTGATGAGTACATGGCTGACTTGGACGGGAGATTTGAAACGGATATGGAGCGTGGTTTCACCTCCTACGGACCACATCGAGGTGACTTCCTTTTCCTCCGTGATCGCCGCGAGATCAAGACCACTGGTTCTCAGGGCGAGAAGAGAACCGCATTGCTGTCACTCCTGTTGGCTGAGCGTGAACTCATAGCCAGTCGGACTGGGAATGTTCCACTGCTTCTCCTGGACGATGTTATGAGTGAGCTCGATTCGCAACGCCGGCGGCTGTTGACTGAGCGAGTTTCAAGGGCTGGGCAATGTGTCATCACCGCAACTGAATTCCCTCACGTTCCAACCGCGGATCTCCGGGATACAGAGCTGATCTCACTGGGCTCCGATTCCTCACACAAGTTGAGGGTCGCGTGAGGCGCGGCAGAGAACGTCCAATCTCGGGTGCGATCGGGCGACTGGTCGAACAGATCGGCCCCCAGGACCCTTTGACCCAGGTGACAACAGCATGGCCTGATCTGGTCGGAGCTGGGATGGCAGGTCACACGAAACCATCGGCCGTCAGGGGTGGAACACTGACCGTTGACTGCGACTCAAGCGTTTACGCGCAGGAGCTTGAGCTGCTTTCAAGGAAGGTCGTAAAGGCGGTAAATGAGCGTTTCGGTTCCGGCTTTGTGACAGCTGTGCGCTGCTCCGTGAAGAAATTCTGACAAGAGGGCAAATATCCCGATAATTAGGGCGAAAACACCCTCCAACTCGAATTTTTCAGGGGGCGCCTGTGGTAACCTCCACAGTGCAGCAGGAGGGGTCCTCGAACGCTTCAGAGCCGCCGTCGCGACCGAGACCAAAGTAGTCCTGCGCACCATCCAGACATGAGCGACAACAAGAACCCAGAAACCGGGGACACCGGTTACGACGCCCAGGACATCACAGTCCTAGAAGGCCTCTCCGCGGTCCGCAAGCGCCCCGGAATGTACATCGGCTCAACCGGCCCGCGTGGACTCCACCATCTTGTTTATGAGGTTGTCGACAACTCAGTAGATGAGGCCCTCGCAGGCCACTGCAAGTCGGTTGAAGTAACAATCCACCCAGACCTCTCCGTAACCGTTCGAGACGACGGCCGCGGAATCCCAGTCGCAGAGCACAAGACTGAAAAGAAGCCAGCTGTTGAGGTTGTACTTACAGTCCTCCACTCAGGAGGAAAGTTCGGAGATGGAGGCGGCTACAAGGTCTCCGGTGGACTTCACGGTGTTGGCGTCTCCGTAGTGAACGCTCTCTCCGAGGACCTCAAGGTCGAGGTCCGTCGCGACGGGTTCCACTGGTCACAGGACTACCGACGAGGCGACCCCCAGAACAAGTTGAGCAAGGGTGAAGCAACAAGCGAGACCGGCACAAGCATCACCTTCCTGCCTGATACCGAAATTTTCGAAACCCTTGAATTTGAGTTCTCAGTACTTGAAGAGCGACTCAGGGAAACAGCGTTCCTGACCAGGGGCCTCCAGATATCTCTCACTGATGAACGTGAAAAGAGTGAGGACGGGTCATTCCGACGAGTTGACTTCCAGTACGAAGGCGGTATCGAGGACTTCGTTCGCTACCTCAACGAGGGCCGCGAGACGATTCACAAGAAGGTTGCCGCTTTTGAGGGTGACGGCGACGAAGGAGCAGTCGAGGTCGCCATGCAGTGGAACGGCACCTACCAAGAGTCAATCTTCTCCTTCGCGAACAACATCAACACCCATGAGGGTGGATCACACCTTTCGGGCTTCAGGTCCGCTCTGACGCGAACCATCAACAAGTACGCCCGCGACAAGGGACTTCTGAAAGACAAGGACGACAACCTTGCAGGCGAGGATGTCCGTGAGGGACTTACAGCTGTCATCTCGGTCAAGTTGGCGGACCCACAGTTTGAAGGACAGACCAAAACCAAGCTCGGAAACCCAGGAATGCAGGGCTTTGTTGAGTCAATCGTCAACCAGGGACTTGCCGAGTTCCTGGAGGAACACCCAGCTGAAGCCCGGTCAATCATCAACAAGTCGATCTCGTCGTCTCGTGCCCGCGAGGCCGCAAGGAAGGCACGTGACCTAACACGCCGCAAATCAGCACTCGAGTCAGGGACTCTCCCAGGCAAGCTCGCTGACTGTGCTGTCAAGGACCCATCACTTGCAGAGATCTTCATTGTCGAGGGCGACTCCGCTGGTGGCTCAGCCGTAACAGCCCGAGATCGTCACACGCAAGCAATCCTTCCACTCCGAGGCAAGATCCTCAACGTTGAGAAGAGCCGCATTGACAAGATCCTTCAGAACGATGCCATTCAGTCCCTGATCACCGCGATCGGGACTGGAGTTGGCGACGAGTTCGACATTGAAAAGGCGCGCTATCACAAGATTGTTTTGATGACTGACGCAGATGTCGACGGAGCCCACATCAGGACTCTCGCCCTGACACTTCTCTTCAGGCAGATGCCTCAGCTGATTGATGCTGGCTATGTCTACATCGCCAAGCCCCCGCTTTACAAGATCAAGGCCGGACGCAGTGAGCGCTACATCGAACTCGAGTCTGAGCTCGAGGAAGTGCTTCTGCAAGACAAGCTTGAGAAGTACGAGATCATTGACGCCAACGGAAAGTCCACGAAACTGACCGAGAATCGCTGGCAGTCACTCGGGAAGCTTCTCCGAGACCACGAAGGTTGGTCTGCTCGGGTCAGGGCCGAACATGGAACTGAGCTCTTCGACCTTCTGACCACCACACACCTTCTCGATGAGGGCGTCAAGGACTCCAAGTCACTCTCTGATCTGGTCAAGGCTCCGAC
>JAPLCH010000197.1 GCA_026392325.1 Solirubrobacterales bacterium
AGCCTTCCGCTCCAAGTACCACTCGCTCACACGAGTCAAGGTCGGTCGCCGCAATGTAGAGCTCTCGCTCAAGCTGGCGGAAGTCATCTGTCCGGTCAGGATCTCCAAGAACTTCGCGAAGGTACTTCGCGAGACCATCTCCGGCGTACAGACCGGATGGAAGGGCCTCAGCGAGCCCGAGCATGATGTCCATTGCCGTGACAGATCCAGGGTTCCCCAAGAGATCCTTCGCTACTCCGCCAAGTCTCCATGGAAGTGTCAACGACCCGGAGAGGAACTCCCTCCAGTTTGGCCGGAGCATGGTGCCGACATCAATGTCGCGGAAGGGAACCGGGGCCTGTTGCACGACAACGCGCATCATCTCCTCAGGGGTGACGCCATTGGCTGTCAATGCGGCAACGAAAGAGCCTGCGCTTGTCCCCACATAGACGTCGAACTGATTGACAGTCTTGTTGACTGAGAGAAGGTCAAGGGCACGAAGAGCACCGATCTCATACACGCCGCCGGTAAAACCACCGCCACCAAGCACCAGCGCGGTCTTGGATTCCTGCTTGCGGCGACGGTTCACAGTGCCAGCTGGGCGCTTGCCCCGCTTGATCGCTGCAGAGTCGATTCCTACTACTTTTCCCATGTCTTACAGTCTACGCCGATTGGCCCCGTACACCTCGTTGATTCAATTGCCCCGGCAGGCCAGATCTCCTGCGACAATTGCCCAAGTGCGCCCCTTGTCCAGCAGATCAGCCGTTTGGGTCGTTGCAGTGATCGGATCCCTGGTGATGGCTGCCGGTACTCAGGCCGCCGATTTCTCCACACGCCTTACAGCGCAGCTCCGAGCCGCTGGCGGCAGCGGATCGGGCTACGCGGTTGACCTGACCAGTGGGCGAACCATCTGGGCTCGGTCAGAGAACGTCCCCCGTACCCCGGCGTCGGTCACAAAGCTCTTCACGACATCCGCGGCCCTCCTGAAACTTGGAGCCCGAGCGCGCTTTGAGACCTCAGTCCTGCGCACTGCCTCGATTGCGCCAGACGGAACTCTCTCCGGGGACCTCTGGCTCAAGGGCGGAGGCGACCCATCGCTTGGCCCCACTGCAATCAGGGCGCTTGCTAAAAGAGTCAAAGCCGCCGGCATACGTCGTGTCACCGGGCGCATACTTGGCGACGACGGGCTCTTTGACCGCATCCGTGGAGTTCCCGCTCACGGCCTTGGGGTTGACCCTGACCTTGGCGGGTCACTCAGCTCGCTTACCTACAACCATGGAGGGTCGGCTCGGGACGCAGCGTCTGCATTGACCGTTGCCCTCCGTCACCGTGGGGTTGCGGTGCCAGTCGGCCACACGGGAACAGGCACTGCCCCGCTTGTGGCCAAGGTGGTCGCAAAAGCCGGTTCCCCTTCGATCGCCACCCTGATCAACTGGACCAACACGCCATCAGACAACTTCTTTGCAGAGATGCTGCTCAAGGACGTCGGTGCGCTCAAGGGCGCCGGGGGTTCAACGGCAGCCGGACTCAGGGTCGAACGGGCACTTTTGGCAGGCCTTGGGGTGCACCCTCGACTGAACGACGGATCCGGGCTTTCACACGGCAACAAGACATCAGCCAAGGATGTGGAACGGCTCCTTGCCACGATGTCCGGCAGGGCAGAGTTCGTCGCATCACTGGCACTCGCAGGACGAACCGGAACTCTCTCCTCCCGCATGACCAAGGGCGCAGCCGCAGGGCGCTGCAGGGCCAAGACTGGAACCTTGAACGGAGTGACTGCTCTTGCTGGATATTGCCCCGTGAAAAATGGCGGGAGGATTGCGTTCGCGGTTCTGATGAACGGGACAAGTTGGGCCAGAGGTCGCCCGAGACAGGACCGCATTGTCCAAGCGCTTGCCCGCTGGAAGCGCCCGAACGGATGGACCCGCTGACCCCATAAGTCGCGAGCCCGCAAACAGTGAGCTCAAGACAGCAAGCGTTCCTGTATACCTGAGCCATGGGCCCCGCCCTGGGATCCCCCACCGCCCCCCGCCAGAACAGGAGCACAGAGATGTCAACCATTGAGACTCCAAAGCTTTCGACCGAAGTTCACCTCGAACACCTTGACGTCGTCATCGTCGGCGCAGGCATGTCGGGAGTAGGCGCCGCGTACTACGTCCAGACATCCCTCCCAGACAAGACGTACGCCATCCTTGAAGCCCGGGAAACCTTCGGCGGAACATGGGACCTCTTCAAGTACCCCGGCATTCGGTCCGACTCGGACCTGCACACCTATGGGTTCGCCTTCAAGCCATGGACTGGGGATCAATCAATTGCCGACGGTGAGGCAATCATGGATTACATCAGCGAAACCGTCGCCGAGAACGGCATAGACGAACACACACGCTTCTCTCAACGGGTAATTAGGGCCGAATGGGATTCGAACCAGGGCCTCTGGACACTCGATGTCAAGCAGGTCGGAACCGGAGAAACTCGCCAGATGACCTGCTCCTGGCTCTTCTGCGCCAGCGGCTACTACCGCTACGACAAGGGTTACCTCCCAGAATTCAAGGGAACCGAACGTTTCAAAGGACAGACCATCCACCCGCAGGAATGGCCTCAGGACCTGAACTACGCCGGCAAGAAGATCGTGGTCATCGGCAGTGGAGCAACAGCCGTCACCTTGATCCCCGCAATGGCCACAGATGCGGAGCATGTGACGATGCTCCAGCGGTCACCCACCTATGTGGTCTCCGTTCCCGAAAAGGATGTCGTTGCCAACTTCGTCAAGAGACACCTGCCCGCAGACAAGGCCTACTCACTTGTGCGTCGCAGGAACATCTGGCTCCAGAAGACGATCTTCCAACTCAGCAGGAAATACCCGAGCCTCGTAAAGCGTGCAATCCGCTGGCAGCTTAAGCGTCAGCTCCCGTCTGGATATGACATTGATGCCCATTTCACGCCTGATTACAACCCTTGGGACCAGCGGCTTTGCTCCGTTCCAGATGGCGACCTCTTCAAGGCCATCTCCCACGGAACCGCCTCGGTCGTAACCGATCAGATCGACACTTTCACCGAAGGCGGTCTCCTGCTCAAGTCAGGGAAGGAGCTTGAGGCCGACATCATCATCACCGCGACAGGTCTTGACCTGGAGCTGTTTGGTGGAGTGGACATGGTCGTTGACGGTGAACCAGTGAACCTCCCTGACCACTATGTCTACAAGGGCTCCATGCTGAGCGACGTTCCCAACTTCAACTTCGCCATTGGCTACACCAACTCATCCTGGACTCTGAAGATTGACCTGGTCTGCCAGTACATGTGCCGACTGATCGAGCAGATGGACCGCAGCGGGGCAAACAAGTGCCTTGCTGTCGGCCCCAGCGCGAGCATGAACACCCGACCACTTCTGGACTTCGGGGCTGGTTATGTGACACGCGCAGCGCACCTCTTTCCAAAGCAAGGCGTTGGTCAGCCGTGGGAGCTGACGATGACCTACTGGACCGATGTAAAGCGGCTGAACGAGCCCATCATGGATGGAATCATGAAGGTCTCAGGCTCAAGCAGGGCTGTTCAGAAGGTCTAGCAGCGCAGCTTCGTCAAGTACGGCCACTTCCAAGCGCACAGCCTTTTCCAGCTTGGAGCCGGCCGCCTCACCCGCGACCACATAATCGGTCTTCTTTGAGACCGATGATGTAACCCGTCCACCAGCCTCGAGAATGCGCTCGGTAGCCTGCTCGCGAGTGAGGGTTGGCAGTGAACCCGTGAGCACGAATGTCTTGTCTGCCAGGTGGCCTTCGCCCGCAGCCGGCCCTTCCTCCTCAAGGTTCAAGCCCGCTTCCCTGAGCTTGGTGATCATCTCCACGAAGTCCGGCTCCCGAACGGTCTCAGCGACGATCTCAGCTTGGATGGGACCAATCCCCGGGGTAAGTTCAATCTCGGCTGGGTCAGCTGCCATCAGCGCCTCCATCGTCCGGAAACGTTGAGCAAGATTGCGCGCGTTGACCTCACCAATCCGTTCGATCCCAAGCCCATAGAGAAGCTTTGCGAAGGGACGGGACTTGGACTGCTCAAGGGAGGCCTGCAAAGCGACAACACTCTTCTGCCCCCAACCCTTACGGGCCTCAAGCTGCTCCCACGGAAGCGAATAGAGGTCGGCGGGCGTCAGAGCAAAGTCTGCGTCCATCAACTCTTGAAGGCGCTCGTCACCAAGCCCTTCAATATCCATCGCCCCACGCTTGACGAAGTGCCGCAACGCCTGCCACTGCTGCCCCTCGCATCCGAGCTTGTTCGGGCAAATTGTCCAGACTGAATCCTCAATCCTTACCGTTTGAGTGCCGCAGGATGGGCACTCAGCCGGAACCGTGGGCCGGTCGCCACGGTCGGCTCTGTCTGCCTCACCGGGAGCAGGCGCGATCACCTGAGGAATTACATCCCCCGCGCGCAGGACGATCACCTTGTCTCCAGGTCGCACATCCTTGCGGGCGAGATCATCACCATTGTGGAGGGTTGTGAATGTGACGGTGACCCCACCGACATTGACCGGCTCAAGCTCTGCGAACGGAACGATGTGTCCGGTCCGGCCAACGTTCCAATGGACAGCCTTCAAGGTCGTGATGGCAGTCGTTGGAGGGAACTTCCAGGCGATTGCCCAGCGCGGTTCGCGGCCGACGGTGCCAAGGCGGCGCTGCAGCTCAAAGTCATCAACCTTGATGACAGCACCATCGATCTCGTAATCAAGGCTTTCGCGGCGTGAGAGCCAGCCCTCACAGGCCTTGATTACTGCCTCAACGCCCTTCACGACCTCGACCTCCGGATTGACGGGGAATCCCCATCGGGCGAGGTGATCAAGGCTGTCCCTGTGTCCCTCAAACCTGACCCCTTCAACCTCACCCACGCCGTAACACCAGATGGACAAGGGTCGCTCAGCTGTTGCAGCAGGGTCAAGCTGCCGCAGGGACCCGGCAGCCGCATTACGGGGATTCATAAATGGTTTGAGGAATGGCCGAGGTCGCTTGCCTTCCGCCTCCCGGCCAATGTTCTCGCTCCCGATCGCTTCGTTCTGCTCCTCTACCCTCGCGTTCAGGGCTAGGAAGCCAGGGATCGGCAGGTAGACCTCTCCGCGAACCTCAAGCCTCTGTGGTGCATCCTTGATCGTCTTGGGAATCGCGGGAATGGTCATCAGGTTCTGCGTTATGTCCTCACCCACAACGCCGTCACCGCGGGTTGCTCCCCTCACAAACCTGCCGTTTTCGTAGAGAAGCGAAACGGCGAGTCCATCAATCTTCGGCTCAACCACGAACTCAAACTCATCAACCGTGATGGCCTCACGTTCAAGGTGGGACTTTGTCTTTTCCTCCCAGGCGATGAACTCCTCTGCCCCGCGCGCATTGCCGAGCGAAAGCATCGGGATCGAGTGCTCAACTGGCGAGAACTTCTCCAGCCTCCGGCCGCTCACCTTCTGCGTTGGAGAGTCCAGGGTTACTACTTCGGGGTATTCGTCCTCAATTGCCCGGAGCTCCCGGAGGAGGTCGTCGTAGGCGGCGTCGGTGACAGTCGGGCTGTCTTCTTCGTAGTAGGAGCGATTGTGCTTCTCGATCTGCTCTTTGAGTTCATCTGCCCGCTTCTCCGCGGCCGTCCTGCTGCTGCTCACTCTGATTCCAGAGGAGCTATTGATTCACCGAGCCGGGCTGCAGCGAGGGCATCAATCCCACCGTGGTCGGTGAGGTCAAAGTGAATCGGCGTGACAGCGATGTAACCGTCGTCCACAGCGGTGAGATCCGTGCCTTCAACGCGCTCGTGAAGAGGTTCCTGGGCGTAGATCCGAATCGTCCTGCCACCATCCTCGTCTGCGGGGCCCTCGTCGATCAGGTCCTCCATGTACTTCCTCCTACCGAGCTTGGTGACCTTGACGCCCTTGGCCTTACCCGCAGGGCCGTTGACGTTGATGATTGTGGCGTCCTGAAGGGGAATCTGTTCCCAGTCTCGAACAAGCTTTGCGGTGAAATCCGCCACTTCTTGGAATGCGTCCCCGCCCTCTCCTGCCATGTGGTCGTAAAGCCCGCCGGACGAACGCTGGGAAACAGCGATGCCGTCTCGGCCGAGCAGAATCCCCTCAAGCGCCGCTGCCACAGTGCCCGAGTATGTGATGTCGTCGCCAAGGTGGGCACCGTGGTTGATCCCGCTGACAACCATGTCAGCACTGAAGCCTTCAACGAGCCCATGTGTGGCAAGTCGAACGCAGTCAACAGGAGTGCCATCGCAGGCAAAGCCGTGCGTGCCGTCACCGAACTCAACCTTTGTCACCTTCAGAGGGCGGCGGGTCGTGATCGACCTTGCACTGGCCGACCTGTTCCCGTCCGGTGCGATCACGATCAGCTCAAGCCCAGGCACGCGCAGCAGAGCCTTGCGCAGGGTCTGGAGGCCTGTCGCGGCAATCCCATCGTCATTGGTCAGAAGGACTCTCACGGTCTATGTGATGGTAGTCGTGATGGCGGGCAGCTGGCGAATCGGATCACACATGGGGGTGATGTGAGG
>JAPLCH010000004.1 GCA_026392325.1 Solirubrobacterales bacterium
CCCGAGCATCAAGGCGGTCAGAGGACGGCGGATTTCATGGATCGAATCAAGCACATCCTCAGCCCTCCCTTCTCCCTGACGTGCTCTAGCTCCCCAACTGAGGACTGAGCGGGTCCCAGCTCCTGCCAACCACCCGAGAGCAATCCAAAGCGCCAGTGTCATGCCTTCACCGGTCCGTCAATCAGGCGATAGCCAACCCCCCAAACATTGACCACAAGGTGATCACCCTCAACCGAGAGTTTCTGCCTCAGGCGACACGCATGTGAGTCAAGCGTGCGAGTTGACCCCAGAGACCTGAATCCCCACACATCACGCAGGAGCTCCTCTTTTGTGAAGACGCGAGTGGGCTCCGAAGCCAGAGCCCGCAACAGCGCGTACTCCTTCTGGGAGAGAGCCATCCTCCGACCGCGAAGGGTGACCTCCCTTGACGGAGGGTCAAGCTCGAGCGGTCCGATTCTCAAGCGCCCTTGACTCTGCCGCTTGTTCGATCTCCTGAGCAGAGCAGCCACCCGGGCCCGCAGCTCCGGATAGGAAAATGGCTTCACTAGATAGTCATCGGCACCGTGATCAAAACCGCGCAGCCGGTCCAGTTCTCCTGCCCGACCCGTGATCACAACCACGGGCAGTGCCGGATCTATCCGACTCGCAATCCCGTCGCTGGCACGCACGGCTCGAAGGACATCCAGACCATCACCGTCGGGCAGCCCCAGATCAATCACCGCGAGGTCAGGGAACTTGGTCTCCATTAAACGCAGGGCATGCCGGGCACAGTCCGCTACCACCAGCTCATAACCATCCGCGGTCAGATTGTCAGCCAGAAATGTACGGGTCGCATCATCATCTTCAGCTACCAGAATTGTGAACTTCTCTTGATCATTCATGCCCGACTTAGGCACGAGGCGGTCAAGTCTCGCCCCCTTCGCGCGCCATGAGTGCGATCCTTGCTTCAGATGCTCAAGTTCTTCCTACTGGCACTCGCGACGACGGTCAATCCGATGATGCTGGCGACGGTTGTCCTCATCCTCTACACGAACCGAGCCCGGTCAATGCTCAGCATCTACGTGGCGACCGCTATGGGATTCAGCCTCGCGCTCGGAATGCTCGCCGCTCCCCTGCTCGAGAAGCTGATCAAGGTAAGCCCCCACCTCAGCCCGGCGATCGACATCGGCGGAGGGACACTCCTCCTGATCGTTGCTTTTCTACTTGAGCGCGGCCACTTTTCGAGGCTGAAGCGGCACGACAAACACCCTGACCGTGACCCGTGGACAGAACGAGTGATGAAGGAGCCACGCCTTCCAGTGGCATTCGCAATGGGCCTCTACACGGGGACCCCCGGCCTCTACTACGTGCTTGGTATCAAGGAGCTCAGCACCTTCCATATTGGAAGCGCAGAGCAGTTCGGATTGCTGTTCGCCTTCAACCTGATCATGGTCTCCCCGGCGCTGATTCCACTGATCCTCTACTTCGCGAGGCCCAAGACAACTGCAGCGCGGGTGGACAGGATTGACAAGTGGATAACCGAACACTCCCGATCACTTCTCGCATCGGCTGCAGCGGTACTCGGCATCTTTCTCGCCTCGAGCGGAATCTCCAGACTCCTGGGGTAGCTCAACGCCTCTCCCGGGTCTATGTGTGACCCAGATCAGGTGCAAGCTGCGATGCACTCAAAGAGGCCAAGAAGGAATCCGGCTTAGGATCCCGACGCTGCCGCCGTGAAGGGTGATTTGTCATATCCGCACGAGGGCAGCATCGATCCAATGACTGAAAAACGCGGCGACTATGACTCCGGTGATGAGTTCGTTCTCGAATACGGTGAACTCCGGTTCACTTTCAACGAGCGGGACTTTGAAGAACGGTGCGAACAGGCAGCAGTAAGGCTCGGCTTTGTCGGGACAGGTCTGGGCGACCAAGAACGGGAGGACCTCGTGAATCTGGTTGTCAACGGAGAGGTTTCCCAACCAGCATCGGAACTTGGAGACCATGTGAACGAGTTCTGGCCAGAGCTCGTGGGACCAGCTGATCGCTCACTTGTCCATTGGCTCCGTCGGTTGGTTTTCCGGGGGGCTTGGCTCGATCAGCGAGTCAAGGAGGGAGAGTTGGATGTGCGGTGGGACTCGGATCTTGGAGGCTTCAGGTACATCCAACCGACACGAGGCGGCGAACAGATAGAGCTCCAGTCAGAGCCATCATGGGGACGCGTCGTATACATCCCCAGAGAACGCCACTGAGCTTCAGACATTCAGTAGAGGTAACCGAGACGCCAGAGGCGTCTTTTCTTTGGTCCAGCCACTTTCTCTGACTGCCCATCCCCCAGCTTCAGGGGACGGGGTCAGAACGAATTGGGTCTAACGGCCCTTCTTGACTGCATCAGCATGAGCCTTCTGGAAGGCCTTGAGCCCACGGGCATCAAGGAGAAGCTCGGGCTTGAGAGTCGAGCTGTTGCGAACATCAACCGAAGGGAACTTGCCAGTAGCGGCACGCCCTTGGTCAAAGCTCACAACCGTGGTCTCGCCGCCAATTGGCTCGCGGGAGACGACAACAACAGTGAGTGAGCCGCCCTTTGGCTTTGCTCCAGCCTCGGCAAGTGTCTTGCGAACTGCAGCTCCTGGGAGGTCGTCAACCGAATCAACGATCACAACTCCATGTCCACCACGGCTGATTGCACGCTTAGCCTTGTCCAGAGCGCGTTCAACGCCCCTGGCACGCGAATCGGGGGATGAGTCAAGGGTCTCGGTCGAAAGCGGCTCGATTGCCGCCCAATCGCCTTCCTCTTCCTTTCGGATCCCAGCGAGGGCTGTAAAGACCTCAACGCCATCGATCGCCCGAAGTGCAGCTGCGAGTGAACGGATGGCCGTGCTCTTTCCGGAATGAGGACCTCCGCAGAACACAACCCTTGATCCGCGGCCGATCGGGGCAACCCGATCAATCTCCGCCAAGGTCGCGTCTCCGCCGAGTGCAAAGCGCTCGCGCGGCAACGAAAGTGGCTGTGGCTTCTCACGGGTCGGTGGCGTTGGCGCTACGGAATCCGCGCTTGCACCGTTGATGGTCTCAATGCGAACGAGTGACGGATGCCGCTCTGAGCGCCGCGGTGACCGGACAGGTCCCCCAATGGAATCTCCATCGCTGAGCTCAAGACGTCGGATCTGGGCTGCCGAGACGTAGATCTCAGCGCCTCCACCGTTGGGCTTCACAAATCCGGATCCTGAACCGTGAATGCTGAGCTTCCCTTCCACAGTCTCAGGGGATTCCTCTACCCGACGGCGATCGTCACGGCGACGTGAGTCGCCACGGTCGCCACGATCTTCGCGGTCGCTGCGATCTCCACGGCCTCCACCTCGCGAGTCGCCGCGTGAGTCGCTCCGCTGCCTTGGCTCGCGTGAGCGTGAACGTGGTTGACGGGGAGCATCTTCTGACTTGCTCGAACGACCCTCACTTGGGTCTCCGCCTTGGGCTTCGATGAGCTTGTCAACGAGATCGGCTTTGCGAAGGCGGCGATAGCCGTCAATGCTGAAACCTGATGCGATCTCATGGAGATCGGCGAGTGTGCTGGCCTCGAGGGCCTCGCGGGAAAGAACTGACATGTGTGTAACTCCTTGTTGTGTGATCGGTTGGCGTCCGGCCGCGTTGAACACAGCGACCGGCGAGTCAAGCGTTTATTTCACCTCCGAGCCTAGCGGCCCATAGGTGTACTACGAGGTCAGCTACCACTCTCGCGGCGTAATTCCTCCGCGAGTAGGGCGCCTGAAGGAAGTTCCTCACGCCCATCAAGCAGCCGCTGGACCGTCAGAAAGTCACGGCAAGCGGCAACATCATGAACTCTGAAAATGTGGTTTCCGCGGGCCGCACCCCAGCCGAGGGCAGCAAGTGTTCCCGCCTCGCGCTCGCGTGGAGCCCTGCCAGTTGCTGCTCCAATGAAATCCTTCCGGCTGAGCGCAAGCAGGACCGGGTGGCCAAGGGCCTCAACCTCTCCCAGCCCACGCAGAACCTCAACAGTTTGGGCTGGCGTCTTCCCAAAGTCAGGGCCCGGGTCGGTGATGATTGAGCTTTCTGACACTCCCCTGGAAACCGCGAAGCCAATGCGTTCCTTAAGGAACTCAACGACGTCAGCGAGCATCCTCCCGTCCATTGAAGCGTCGAGCAGCTTCTCCTTGGGCTTCGCTCGCGTATGCATCACAACGAGCGCCGCTCCGGTCTCAGCGCAGACATCGGCAAGCTCGGGATCCCTCAGGCCGCTGACATCGTTGATGATCACCGCTCCCGCCTCGATTGCTGCGCGTGCGACCAGTGGCTTGTAAGTGTCAACTGAGATCACAGCGTCAAGTTCAGCGGCAACCCTTTCAATCACCGGGACCACACGCTCAAGCTCCTCCTCTGCATCTACCGCTGGCTTGTTGGTCACTCCCGACTCTCCACCAATGTCAATGATGTCGGCACCTTCCAACAGCAGCCGTTCGGCCAGAGCAACCCGCTTGTCGAGCGTCTTCTCCTCCGACGGAGAATCGGAGAATGAATCGGGAGTGGCGTTCACAACCCCCATCAACCAGGGCCGGTCCCCAATCAGGAGCGTTCGCCCGCAGGCGGGTACCTCAAACCGACGGGGAGTCATCCGACCAAGTCTTGAACTGAAACGCCCTCGGCCTCAGCCTCAACGATGAACGCGCCAACCTCTTCGGCCTTTCTGTCCTCGTCCCAGCCGAGCTCATCTCCAAGAACATCAGCCACCCGCGCAGCAAGGCCGGAAGAAAGGTCCGCTGCCTCGCGCCCTGCGAGCAGGCCAATCCGCGTCCGCCGGAGAAGCACATCGCCGACTGTTGTCGCCTGCTGCTCACGGGCGGCCCAAACCACCTCGGCAAGGATGTCGCCGAGGCCAGGGACGATTGCCTGAGCCAACTGCCCGCGCTCAGCGGCTACGGCAAGAATGTCAACGGCTACTTTCCCGTACCGACCAGCCAAGGCCTCGTAGGACTCGGCTGGAACTCCCTCTACTCGCGGCAGCTCATTCGGGTCGACAACAACGCCCAAGACGGTGTCGCGTGTTCGACACGGCGCGTCTGCCACTTCGCGTTGAACAATCCTGTCCACAGTCATTTCAGCCATCGCACGCCAAGTCGTCAGCTTGCCGCCGGTGATCGTAATCATGCCTGACGAGGTTTCATAGAGCTCTGCCTTGCGGGAGATGTCAACTGACTTCTTACCTTCTGCTGGGGCGATCAACGGGCGCACGCCCGCGAACGCTCCAGCAACCTGATCCGGTCGTATCTCAGTCTTAAAGAACTCGTTCACAGCGTTCAGCAGGTACTCAACATCGGACTCTGGAGGAGGCACATTCTGGAGATCATCCGACTCATAATCGTTGTCTGTAGTGCCAATCAGTGACCGCCCGAGCCATGGCAGAGCGAAAACCGACCTTCCCTCTCCGGCTGGGACGATCACCCCGGCATCAAGTGGGAGCAAATCCCGGTCAATCAGAATGTGTGTTCCTCTACTCGGGCGGATCCGAGGGACCTCAGCCTCATTGCGCAGCTCGCCGGGACGCAGCTTGTCAGCCCAAACTCCCGTCGCGTTGACAACATGGGCAGCCTTGATGGTGATCTCTTCATGCCCGTCGATAACCGCAGTAACACCAGTCGCCCTGCCGCCTGACTCGACAAGGCCGGTCACATTCACGCGGTTGGCGATGACTGCGCCCCAACGAGTGGCCTCTTCCAGAGCTGTGAGGACAAGCCGAACATCGTCCGTTTGGCAGTCGTAAAAGAGATATCCGCCTGTTGGCTTGCGGCCCTCCAAGGCTGGGATCAGCTCGACGACAGCTTCGCCCGACAACTCACGGTGACGATCGGGAGACCAATCCGCAGGATCAGGTTCTCCCTCGGTCACGTTCTTCTTGCGGGCGTCTCGCAGCGTCGGAAGTGCCAGACCGTCGTACATGTTCAAGGCGACGCCGACGAGTCGGTCCGGGTGCTCACCGTCGAACGCGGGCACCACCATCTTCAATGGCTTCACAAGGTTCGGGGCCATGTGGACATTGACCTGCCGCTCAAGCAGCGCCTCTCGGACCAGGCCAAGATCGAAGCTCTGCAGGTAACGCAGGCCACCATGGACCAGCTTGCTCGAACGGCTTGATGTTCCCGATGCGAAGTCGTTTCGCTCCACCAGTGCGACGCTGTAGCCACGCTGGGCCGCGTCAAGGGCCACCCCAGCTCCAGTAATTCCCCCGCCGACCACGAGCACATCAAAGCTCTGCGCCGAAAGGGCACGGATGGCTGCGTCTCTGCGGATCATCTGCTCAGGTTAGAACGCCGGGCGGGCGTTCCGGAGTTAGAGGCTCTGGACCTCTGCTGTGATCTCGCCAACGGAGTCCTTGGCGTCACCGAACAGCAATGAAGTTTTCTCGTCGTAGAACAGAGGGTTGTCAATTCCGGCGAAGCCGGCTCCCATTGAACGCTTGAGGACGACGGTAGCTGCAGCTTGGTCAACCTCAAGAATTGGCATGCCGTAGATCGGCGAATCGGGTGAATCCTTGGCAGCCGGGTTGGTCACATCGTTGGCTCCAATCACGAGCACAACGTCGGCCCGTGGGAACTCAGGGTTGATGTCATCCATCTCGCGGAGCTGCTCGTAAGGGACATCAGCTTCAGCGAGGAGAACATTCATGTGACCTGGCATGCGCCCGGCTACAGGGTGGATCCCGAACTTGACCTCAACACCCTTGGCTTCAAGGACGCGGGTGAGTTCCTTGACTGCATGCTGAGCCTGAGCTACTGCCATGCCATAGCCAGGGACAATCACGACAAGCCTTGCGAAAGCCAGCTGAATGGCGACATCCTGAGCGCTGGTGGAGCGGACTGTGCGCCCCTCCTCGCCTTCAGGTCCCGCTGCAACTGCTCCCGAGCCGCCACCAAAGCCACCGGCGATGATTGACGGAACCGAACGGTTCATCGCGACTGCCATCAGGTTGGTGAGGATGGTGCCTGATGCGCCAACGATCATGCCGGCCACAATCAGAATCACGTTCTGAAGCGCGATGCCTGCAGCAGCTGCGGAGAGTCCGGTGAAAGCGTTCAGGAGAGAGATGACGACTGGCATGTCAGCTCCGCCGATTGGGAGAACAACCATGTTGCCGAGCAATGCCGCGGCTACGAGGATCGACACGAAGAGCGGAACGGAATCAGTGCCTGTGGCGATGGCAACTGCTGCGCCAATGCAATAGAGGAAGAGTGCAAGGTTGATGAACTGCTGCCCCGGAAGCTGGATCGGGCGGCCCGGAAGGATCTCCTGAAGCTTGCCAAAGGCGATGTTTGAACCCCAGAATGAGACAGAGCCGACAATGGCCGCAAACAGGGTCGGAATCAACGCCTGAAGTTCAGGAGTTGCGCCCTCCTGCATCCACTGGTTGTACTCAACGAAGGAGATGAGCGCAACAGCGCCACCACCCACGCCGTTGAAGAGAGCCACCATCTGAGGGATGGCCGTCATCTTGACCTTGATTGCGCTTGGGATTCCCAGCGCTGTGCCGATCAACACGCCCAACACGATGACGATGATGTCAGAGCTTTTGTCGATCACGGCGATCCCGTCGGGACCAACTCCGATCAGGGA
>JAPLCH010000056.1 GCA_026392325.1 Solirubrobacterales bacterium
CACACCTGAGAGGTACTGGCCCGTGAGGGAATCTTTAACCTTCATGATCTCGGCGGCAGTACCGGCTGCTACGACCCGGCCTCCGTGTTCGCCCGCTCCCGGTCCCATGTCGACAACATGGTCTGCTGCCTTCATGGTCCCCTCGTCGTGCTCCACAACCAACACTGTGTTCCCGATGTCCCGCAGTCGCTCAAGCGTGCCAATCAGCCGCTCGTTATCCCTCTGATGCAGACCAATTGATGGTTCGTCAAGCACGTAGAGCACCCCAACCAAAGCCGATCCAATCTGCGTGGCAAGCCGGATCCTCTGAGCTTCGCCGCCCGACAAGGTCCCAGCTGCACGATCGAGAGAGAGATAGCCGACCCCTACATCATTCAGGAACCGCAGGCGCTCCTCTATCTCACGCAGGATCAGCTTCGCAACACGACGATCGTGATCTGAGAGTTCGACACCCTGAATCCACTTCAAGGCACCCTGGGCCGAAAGACCAGTGAAACCGCTGAGTGACGACTCTCCTACCGTCACCGCCAAGGACTCCGGTTTCAGCCGTGCTCCATCGCAGGCAGGACAGTCGATCAGGCTCATGTATTCCTCGATCTTGTCCTTGACAAGATCGGACTCTGTCTCTGTATGCCGCCTCTTCAGTTGCGGAACAAGCCCCTCAAACCTGCTCGAGTATCGGCGTTTGCGTCCATAACGGTTTTTGTATGCAACATCCACCCGTTCACCATCTGTGCCGAATAGGAACACATCGCGTTGCTCGTCTGTCAGCTTGTTCCACGGGACATCAAGCGGCACGTCATATCTCTCCGCAAGGGAGCTGGTGAGCTGCTGGTAATAGTCGGCCGCGCTAGATGCCCACGGGGCAAGCGCCCCCTTGGCAATCGAGAGCGATGGGTTCGGAACAACAAGGTCCGGGTCGACCTCAAGTTGAGCACCCAGACCCGTGCATCTCGGGCATGCGCCATGCGGGCTGTTGAACGAAAACACCCGAGGCTCAAGCTCGGCGAGCCCAGGCCCATGTTCGGTACATGCGAAGCGCTCGCTGTAGAGCGTCACCTTGCCGGTCTCAGCGTCCTCAATCTCCACCAGACCCTCAGCAAGGGCAGCAGCCGTCTCAATCGACTCGGCTAACCGTCGCCTTACATCCTCACGCATTGTCAGACGATCAATAACAACGCTGATGTGATGTTTCAGGCGCTTGTCAAGGTCTATGTCCTCGTCAAGACGAAGGATCACGCCATTGACCTTGACGCGGGCAAAGCCTTCTCCCCGCAGCTCATCAAGAATGTTCCGGTGCTCGCCCTTCCTTCCGCGTACAACGGGAGCGCAGACCATGAACTTTGTGTCAGCCGGAAGCTCCAACACCTGTTCCACTATCTGCTCAACCGACTGCCCCGTGATCGGTTTTCCGCAGACATGGCAGTGCGGCTTGCCCACCCGCGCCCATAGGAGTCGTAGATAATCGTAGATCTCCGTGACTGTGCCGACGGTTGAGCGCGGGTTCCGGGAGGTTGTCTTCTGATCAATCGAAATCGCTGGAGACAGGCCCTCGATCGAGTCCACATCGGGCTTGTCCATCTGGCCAAGGAACTGACGTGCGTAAGAGGAGAGACTTTCCACATAGCGACGCTGACCTTCGGCGTAGATCGTGTCGAACGCGAGGGAGCTCTTGCCGGATCCCGACAGACCCGTGATGACTACAAGGGAATCCCGTGGAAGTTCAACGTCAACGCCCCGGAGGTTGTGCTCGCGCGCACCGGTGATGACGATCTTGTCTTGATGTGCCACCGGTTGACCCTAGCGCCGAACGGGGGTGCTTCTGCGCCCGAAGGCCTAACCGCGGTCCGGTTTAGAAGCGACGGCATAGAAACGGTCAAGCAGAGGCCCACTGTCAACCGTGGGATGGCTGTGCTTCAGCTCGTCCTCCACCTCGCTGCGGGGACGTCCGCTCGTCGCTGCATCAAGCGCGATCAGCCTTACTGCGGCCTCCTCACTGTCCGCAGGTGGTTCAAGTGGGAGAAGCTCAGCCGTGGCGGCCAAGCTGTCCTCTTGTGCGAGCGATTCAAGGGACTCCGCACGGGCAATCAGCTCAGCCGCTGCGGCCCTGAGCTGGAGTACGGCTTCAGAGATGGGATTGCTTTGGGTCATAGGGCAAGGTTAGCCGTCAGGCCCGCGACCCCACCGCGAGAAGAAAGAGGTCAGCTATGCGCGACCCAGCGACTGGGCTATGTCCATCCGTCGCTTGAGTGACCGAAGCTCGTCCCGAATCTTGGTGGCCTGCTCAAACC
>JAPLCH010000002.1 GCA_026392325.1 Solirubrobacterales bacterium
ACCTGGCACCCGGATGATCTCGTTGAGCGCTCTTCGGACAAGCGCTCGAATGACTGCGCGATTCTTCATCCCGCCCTCAGCCTTCTGTGCAAGGCGTGCGTTGCAAGTCCGGCAAAGAGGACTGCCATGCCTAGAGCGGCTCCAAAGCCCTCTAGGACGGCCTCTGCGCCCCCGTAACCAATGATTGGGGCTCGCATGCCGTTCGCAATGTAGGAAAGCGGGTTGTACTGCGCGATGATGTTGGCGGGCCAGCTGAGGAGGTTCTCGGGGAAGAACGCTGATGAGAGGAACAGCACCACGAAGACGAGAGGAAAGATTGCCTGCACTGACGAGGCATTCCCGGCTCGCAGGGCGAGTGTCAGCCCAATGCCAGCGAACCAGCTGAGTTGAAAGAGAGCGATGGCTGCGGCGGCCAGAAGGCGCCCCATAACGATCGACAGCCGGGGGATGGGGGCGGTTACGAGGCGGTCGAAGAACCCGAGCTCGATCTCAAGCGCAACTGCAATGCCTGTGGCCACGCCTCCAAGCAGGAGGGACTGTGACATGGCAGCAGCCAGCTGAAAGTCAAAGAACGACTGGACCGGGGGGAATCCCGGGAGGTTTCGTGCCTGGGAGAGGCCTCCGCTGTTGACAGCAAGAAGCAGGGAAGGAAAGACAAGGAGTGGGGCAATGAACTGGGGGCGGCGTGCGGTTACCCGCAGAGCCCTGCGGGCCAGTGCGAGGGAGGCGTGGATCACGCCGGGGTGTTTGAGGCGCCTTCGAGTCGCCGCCCTGTCTTCTCCATGAAGACATCGTCTAGAGAAGGACGGACCAGCTCGACCTCAGCTACAGCGAGGCCCGCCTCATCGAGCACCCGGACTGCGTCAGCAACGCCTGTTGCTGGGTCGCTGAGTCGGATACAGACATCGTGCTCACCAGTGGTCTCCTCTGGAGTCCCGAGTTTTGAAAGCGCAGCGCGGGCAGCTTCAGTGTTGCCGCTGTCCTCCAATGCGACCTCAATGTGGATGGCGCCTGACTCCCGCTTGAGATCTGCCGGAGTTCCCTCGGCGACGATCAGACCATCGGAAATGATTCCCACTCGATCGGCAAGCTGGTCAGCCTCCTCCAAGTATTGGGTTGTCAGAAAGACCGTCGTTCCTTCCGTCCTGAGGCGTGAAACCTCTTCCCACAGAGCGAAACGTGATGTCGGGTCAAGTCCGGTGGTTGGCTCGTCGAGGAAGAGGACCGATGGGCCGTGAACGAGCGCCATTCCAAGATCCAGCCGGCGCTTCATTCCGCCTGAGTACCCGCCGACACGTCGGTCAGCTGCCTCGGTGAGTCCGACCCGCTCAATCAGATCCTCGCTTCGCTCACGCGCAAGCTTGTCTGGCATTCCTTGCAGAGTGGCTTGAAGAATCATTAGTTCGCGTCCGGTCATGAGCTGGTCGAGTGCAGCTTCTTGAAGGGCGACCCCAATCTTGCGGCGCACGGCACTTGGGTCTGTGGCGACGTTATGCCCCGCAACCAGAGCTGTGCCTCCAGTTGGCATCAGAAGCGTGACGAGCATGCGCACGGTGGTCGTCTTGCCGGCTCCGTTCGGGCCGAGGAAGCCGTAGATCTCACCCTCCTCAATTTCGAGATTGATGCCCTTTACGGCCTTGATTTGACCTTTGAAAGTACGTTCAAGGCCATTTGCTTGGATTGCGAGCATCGCCCGCCAATATAGGACAGAGAGGGTGTTGCGTGCGTTCCTCTGTGTGCAAACACACGGTCAATCAGCGGCAAAGCTGTGAAATTCTGCTTCCATATATGGAGATGCAACGAATTCATTTGCAGCGCATTCTCGGGTTGACGGTTCTTCCCGTCGTGCTTGTCGTACTACTGGCAGTGCCAGCAATTGCTGCTGCGCCCGTGATTGAGATCGGTGGGCCAGGCGGCCTTGCCCGTCCTTCCTGCGACGGCAATCCAGCCAATGACCGTGGCAAGCCAAAGGGCAACGGTCTCTGCAGCGTGTTGACCATGACGACCATTTACCCGATCCGAGACGGTTCATCTCTCAACCCGACAACCGTTCCGAAGAACTCAAGGATTGTCGCGGTGACGCTTCGAGTGGGCAAGGTGAAGGACACCAGGACCTGCATCAAGTACGCATACAAGTACGTCTACAAGAGGGTTCGCGGCAAACGTGTCCGCACTCGCGTCAAGTACTGCAAGACGGTTGATGTGTTTGCCGAGAAGACCTATTTCGACAAAACGTTCGGAACCGGTGCCAAGGTCAGAATCGTTGTGCTGAGGCCGGTTGCCAAGAAGAAGGGCACCATAATTCTCAAGAAGGTCGTCGCGATGGGGCCGGTAATCGCTCTTGAGAAGTGGTTTGGGAAGACTGTGACTTTGCCGCTTGCGGCGTCAATCCCAGTTGCCAAGGGAGATGTTGTCGGTCTCAGCGTGCCCACATACGCTCCGATTCTCCCATTGGCCGGCAGCGGCTCCACTGGTGCTTGGAGGGCGAGCCGTCCACCGGCCGGCTTCAAGCCAAAGGATCCCAAGACGGGCGCGCCGATGCCGAAGATCGATCCGGACACCAAGAAGGCCACAGATCCGTGTTCAACGAAGTTTGGGGTGATCTTCACTCAGTCAGCGCTGCAGACACGTGACGTCACGGCAGACTTCCGCTGTTCGTACCCGGGCGTGCCAACGTTCCAGTTCACGCTGATCCCGATGCCCTGATCTCTCAGCACAGCGGCCTCTGCCGAAATGGCGGAGGCGAATTCTCATAGTTGGCGTATAGGGCCTGAATCGATCTGCCAGAGCCGGCC
>JAPLCH010000140.1 GCA_026392325.1 Solirubrobacterales bacterium
CGTACTCTTCGATGACGTCGTCAAAAGTTCGCTTGCCGCCGTCAGATGCCGCCCAATGCTGGAAACGAATGATCCTCTTCGCCAACGCAAACGGCATGTTTTGCCTGCTTCGATTGCACTTACGGTGGGCAACGAAGAGATTGGACAGCACCGTCTTTCCCCCGGCGCCCTCAACTCGCGCCACGACGTGATCAACATCGACGAACCTCCCGTCAGCGGGAAGTGGCTCGTCGCAAAGGGCACAGAGGGTCGCGCTCTTGGTCCACAACTCATCGCGTGCCCTATCGCGCTCTGACTCCGGCAGTTCTGTTCGGATCGATTTCGACAGCTTGAAGCCGTCTGGCGGAATGGCAGATGTACTCATTGGTAATACTTCCTCACCCGATTGATAACTGACTTACAGATTTGATGGCTCATGTTAGTAAACAGTGGAGACCCGATCCCCCCTAGGCAGCGGCTCGAGAGAACCGCGGGCCTTCATACCGTTCCCAACCCCACCCTCACCGCAGCCGGCATTTCAACCGGCTTCCAGGTTTCTGGGGAGATGAAGACGTTTCGGATCTTGCCTTCGGAGACTCGCTGGCCTTCGCGCAAGATGGCGAGGTTCCAGGTCATGGACGTGGTTCCAAGGTCGACTGATTCGACGGTGATGTCGAGGGGATCGTCGAAGCGGACTGGCGCGAGGTACTTGACGTTTGCCTCGGCGACGACAACATCCACTGCGTGTTTGGCCTCAAGGTCGGGGTAGCCAGCTCCGCCGAGAATGTGCTGCCACGCGTCAGTGCAGGCGATGTCGTAATAGAGGAGGAAGTTCGCGTTGAAGACGACGCCTTGTGGGTCGCATTCGTTGTAACGAACGCGAAGCTGGTGTGTGAAGGGAAACATTTGTTGATCATCGCATTCTTCCCCCGTTCCCAAGGCCTGGGCGTAGCTTGAAGTCAGGACAAATACGACTTCGAATGGGGGATGTGGTTGATGCTTGGATGGTGGCTGATTGGTCTTGCGGCGCTTGTTATTGCCTTTGCAGCAATGTCGGTGCGCGTCGTTCGGGAATACGAACGGTTGATCATCTTCCGGGTGGGCAAGTTGCGCGGCGGACCTCATGGACCCGGCCTCGTTCTGATCATTCCAATCATTGAAACAACGCGCCGTGTGTCAATGCGGATTGTGACAATGCCCATCCAGTCGCAGGGAATCATCACGCGGGACAACGTTTCCGTTGACATTGCCGCTGTCGCCTACTACCGCGTTAGCGACCCGGTGAAGTCAGTCGTAGCGATTGAGAACGTGGCTGCGGCGATCAACCAGATTGCCCAGACCACATTGCGAGCAGTTGTTGGCCGGCACACCTTGGACGAGTCCCTCTCCCAAACGGAGACGATCAACGAAGACCTGCGCAAGATCCTCGATGTCCAAACCGAGGCATGGGGCGTGACGGTGACGATCGTCGAGCTGCGTGACATTCAGCTGCCCGACACGATGAAACGTGCGATGGCCAAAGAGGCCGAAGCTGAGCGAGAGAAGCGCGCGAAGATAATCGCCGCAGAGGGTGAGGCGTTGGCCGCCAACCGCTTGGCTGACGCGTCCGACGTAATGATCGAACACCCCATCGCCCTCCAGTTGCGCACCTTGCAGACGATGGTCGAAATCGCAGTGGACAAGAACAGCACCGTGCTGTTCCCAGCCCCACTCTTGAGCACCATTCAGGAACTGGGAGCGTTCCTTGAACGTCAGGGCAAGATTGATGGCGACGGGCGGCAAAACCTCCCGTCAGCACTCAAGACGCCCGGGCCAGCTGGCTAGCCGACCGACTTGGAGTCCGCGCTCAGCGAGGCCCGCGGGTCAGGTGCCACAGGCCGCAGGTTTCACACAGGTAGACCTTCATCTGGTGCGACCCTGGGTTCTGGGACTTGACCCAACCGGCGGATTGGCGGGCTTCGGCCTCAGTTCGATAGCGGCCTGTCTTGCCCTCGCAGATCATCTGGGCGCGGTCGTCATACGACTGTTGGCGTTCTACTTCTCGAGCGTTGTCTCGCTTCCCACCACGCCGTGTCTTTCCTCTGCCCATGAACACCACAATGGCGACAACCTCGGCAGATCACAAGTATTTGGGCTCCTGTGAGTTTGCTCACTTTGGGTTGCGTACGGAGGGTAAGTAACCGCTCCCGCCCCTAATCTGTCCCGACGCCCCTAACCGGAAGAGAAACTGTTGAGCACCAACATCGAAGAACCGCTTACCCCCCACGAAATTGCGGAAGTCCAAGTCCCCGACGCAAACCCTCACCACGCCCGCCGTTGGACGATCCTCGGCGTAATCGGAGTGGCCCAGTTGATGGTGGTGCTCGACGCAACGATCGTGAACATCGCTCTTCCACGGGCACAGGCTGACCTTGGCTTCTCCAACGGGTCACGCCAGTGGGTTGTGACTGCATATGCACTCGCCTTTGGTGGTCTGCTCCTCCTCGGCGGACGGCTGTCAGATCTGTTCGGCCGGAAGTGGACCTTCATGGGTGGCCTGATTGGCTTCGCCGGCGCATCCGCGCTCGGCGGCTCAGCCCAAACATTTGAGCTGCTCGTCGCATCACGCGCCCTGCAGGGAGCATTTGGGGCGATCCTCGCGCCAGCAGCCTTGTCAATCCTCACAACCACCTTCACTGACGGCCAGGAGCGAGGGAAGGCATTTGCAGTGTTCGGTGCGATCAGTGGTGGCGGCGCAGCAGTTGGCCTGCTGCTCGGCGGAGTACTTACTGAGTACCTGAACTGGCGCTGGTGCCTGTACGTGAACCTTGCGTGTGCGATCCCAGCAGCTGTCGCAGCCTCGCTTCTGATCCACAACGTTCGCTCCGGAGCACACCCGCACCTCGACATTCCCGGAACGATTCTCGGTTCTGGCGGGCTGTTGAGCCTTGTCTATGGCTTTTCAAAAGCGGAGTCAGACGGCTGGACGGCCACGTCGACACTCGTCTTCCTCGGGGGCGCTGTTCTGCTCCTCGTCCTCTTCGGCGTTTGGATCAACAAGGCAAAAAACCCGTTGCTGCCACCCCGCGTGGTCAAGGACCGAAACCGGGCTGGCTCCTACCTGACAATCCTGCTCGCAGGCTTGGGAATCTTCGGAGTGTTCCTGTTCCTCACGTATTACATGCAGCAGAACCTTGGCTTCTCGCCAATCCGCACGGGATTCGCGTTCGTTCCGATGCCGATCTCGATCGTGACCTCGTCAATAATCGCCCAGACGAAACTGCTGCCGAAGTTCGGCCCGCGTCCACTGATCCTCTTGGGCATGACATTGAGCACGATCGGCATGCTTTATCTGGCGCAGCTTGACCCAAGCTCCACTTATGCACTGAACGTGATGCCAGCGCTGATAATCCTCGGACTTGGCTTTGGCAACATCTTCGCCACGGCCATCAACACGGCAACACTGGGAGTTGTTCCCCA
>JAPLCH010000178.1 GCA_026392325.1 Solirubrobacterales bacterium
GGCTGACACAGACGGCTGGGACGAACGCGCGAAGGACTGGATTGAGCGGTCAGGGATTTTCGACGCCCACGTTCAGCCTCTTACGGACGCGATGTTGGCGACAGCGAACTTGGAGCCGGGTCATCGGGTTCTGGAGCTTGCCTGCGGGCCTGGGGGCATGATTCCCCTGTTGGCCAAAGCTGTTTCGCCAGGGGGAGAAGTTGTCGGAAGTGACATTTCGCCCAAGATGGTTGCTGGTGCTGCGAGATTGGTCGAAAGTTTGGGAATTCAGAACGCGGTAGTTCGCGAGATGGGGCTGGACTGGCTTGACGCGCCAAGCGCGGTTGCCGATCGGATCATCTGCCGTTTCGGATACATGTTCGCAACCGATCTGGGCTCGGCCCTCCATGAAGCCCGCCGGGTGCTTAAACCGGGTGGGCGCCTTGTGGCCGCAGTTTGGGCCGATCCGTCGGTCAATCCTTATGGCGCGATGCTTGGCGAGGCGCTCGAGATGATTGGACTCGGTAAACGATCTGTGGCAGGAGATCCCGGCATGTTCCGACTTGCCAATCGAGACGCTTTCATTGAGGAGATCTACTCGGCAGGTTTTATAGAGGTCTCAGCCGCAGAGGTTGAAATCGCTTTCCGTTTTGATTCCACTTTGGATTTTCTTGAGTGGGTTTGCGGTGTTTCGCAAACTGTTGCGAATGCCCTCAAAGACGGTGGGCCTGATGCCCAGGCTGCGTTTGATGCGGCGATTGAGTCCCTCGTTTTGAACTACGTCGACGGCAACGGGTCACTCGAGCTTCCGGGCGTTGTGACACTCGTGACAGCCGACGCCTGACGGCCGCTGGTAGCCTGCCAGCCATGACTAACGACAAGGTTCTTTACGACAACGATGCAGACCTCTCCCTTCTGGAAGGGAAGACGGTTTCAATTATTGGATTTGGCTCCCAGGGCCACGCTCACTCTCTGAATCTCAAGGATTCGGGAGTCAACGTCCTTGTTGGGCTCAGGTCCGACTCAGCCAGTGCCGAGAAGGCACGCGCGGCCGGCGTTGAAGTTGTTGAGCCAGCAGAGGCAGCTGCCCGCGGCGACATAGTCATGCTTCTTGTCCCGGATGAGCGGCATCGTGAAGTTTGGGAGGGCGGAGTAAGCGAGGGAATAGTCCCTGGCAATCTTCTTCTCTTTGGACACGGCTTCTCAATTCACTTTGGTGAGATCAAGGCACCGGAAGGCGTGGACGTAGCTCTTGTCGCTCCAAAGGGCCCAGGACATTTGGTCCGCAGGCAGTACTTGGAAGGCAGTGGTGTCCCTGGGCTCGTTGCCATTGAACAGGATGCCACCGGTAATGCCCTCGCTCTAGCCCTTGCGTACGCAAAGGGAATCGGGTGCACCCGCGGTGGTGTAATCGAAACCTCATTCCGCGAGGAGACTGAGACTGATCTCTTTGGTGAGCAGGCGGTTCTGTGCGGTGGCGTAAGCGAGCTGGTCTGCGCTGGCTACGAGACGCTTGTGGAAGCTGGCTACGACCCTCGGCTCGCCTACTTTGAATGTCTGCATGAGCTCAAGCTGATTGTTGACCTGATGTACGAGAAGGGCATCACAGGGATGCGCCATTCAATCTCGAACACCGCTGAGTACGGGGATCTGACCCGGGGCAAGCGAGTCATCGGCGCTGAGTCAAGGGCAGCCATGAAGGCCATCCTCGGAGAGATCCAGAGCGGCGAGTTTGCACGCGAGTTCATCGCGGAAAACCAGGCCGGTCAGGAGAACTTCAACCGGATGCGCGAAGAGGGAAGCACCCAGCTGATTGAGGTTGAAGGCGCCAAGCTTCGCTCGATGATGGATTGGATTGACACCGAGTTTCAGGAGTCGTGAGCAGAGCGGGCGCGTTTGCCCGCTGCTGTCTCCGCTAGCCTCCACATTTAGATGACCGGTTCCGCCCCGAATCCCTTCAACAAGAAGATCCTCGCCACAGCGGGTCCGACTCCCCTGCCGCCAAGGGTCAGCTCGGTCATGGCTGAGCCTGTCCTCTACCATCGCGATCCTGCGTTTGCAGCGGTTTACAAGCGCGTCTTAGATCGTCTTCCCACGGTTTTCCAGAGCTCCAACGATGTTCTGCTCTTCCCATCCTCCGGTTCAGGTGCGCTGGAATCGGCGGTCATGAATCTCGTTCAGCCAGGACAGAAGGTTCTCGGCATAGCCACAGGAAAGTTTGGCGAGCGGTGGCTGCAGATTTTGGACGCGCAGGGAGCTGACACGGTCAAGTACGAGCCAGGTTGGGGAGTTCGCATTGATCCGGGCGAGATTGACCGCATCCTGACCGAGAACCCCGGCTGTGAGGTTGTCTTCGCGACACTGAGTGAGACCTCAACCGGAATCGTTCACGATGTCAAAGGCATCGCTGAGGTTGCCCGTCGACACGGCGCGATGACAGTAGTGGACGCTGTCTCTGGACTTGGAGCTGCAGAGCTGCGCCAAGATGATTGGGGCATCGACGTCGTCGTGTCAGGTTCCCAGAAGGCACTGATGACACCTCCGGGCATTGGCCTCGCCTCCGTCTCAGAGGCAGCGCTTGCTCGTGCCGAGGCTCAACCAGGTGGCCGCTACTACTTCGATTGGGGTCGCACGGTAAAGGCCCAACGCAAGTCACCACCATCAAGCCCCTTTACAGCGCCGGTCACCCTTGTCTCCGGACTGGATGTCGCCCTGGAAATGATTGAGGAAGAGGGCATTGAGAACGTCTTTGCCCGTCACGCGCTGCTGGCAAAGGCCACCCGAGCCGGTGTTGCGGCTCTCGGACTCGAGCTTTATGGCAACCCTGATGAGAAGTCGAATGTGGTCACTGCACTTGAGCTTCCCGCTGACATTGATGGGGGGCTTGTTCCCAAGACCCTTCGTGACCGGTTCGGAATTACCGCCAACGGCGGCCAAGACGAGCTCAAGGGCAAGATTCTTCGGATCGCGCACTGCGGTTATTTCGGGGCGTTCGACATCATCACCTCGATCTCGGGACTTGAGATGACCTTGGATAGCCTTGGCCACAAGACAGACCTCGGCGCGGGTGTTGGAGCTGCCCAGCGCGTTTTCCTTGATGCTGGCATTTCGGTCAGCCAGTGAGCGATCGCCCACGCATACTCATTGCTGAGGAGATCGCCGACTCCGGGGTAGACCTCCTCAGGGAGACCTGTGACGTTGACGTCAAGCTTGATCTCGACCGGGCAGGTCTTCTTGCCTGCATCGGCGACTACGAGGGCATTCTTATTCGTTCCGCGACGCAGCTCGACGCTGAGGCGCTTGAGGCCGCAACCAATCTGAAGGTTGTGGGTAGGGCCGGGGTTGGTGTTGACAACGTCGATGTTGCTACAGCGACCCGCAAGGGGATCATTGTCGCCAACGCTCCACAGTCGAACATCATCGCGGCGGCCGAACAGACGATCGCGCTCATGCTTTCCCTTGCACGCAACATTCCGCAGGCTCACTCGGCGCTTACTCAGGGCCGTTGGGAGCGCTCCAAATATGGCGGCGTTGAGGTCTATGAAAAGACCTTGGGTGTCCTCGGCTTTGGCCGGATCGGTCAACTTGTAGCGCAGAGGGCAAAGGCCTTTGGAATGACAATTCTCGCCTACGATCCGTTTGTTTCCGCAGAGCGCTTCAAGGAGCTTGGTGCTGAGAAGGCCGACTCTCCGGAAGAGATTTTCGCTGCCTCGGA
>JAPLCH010000139.1 GCA_026392325.1 Solirubrobacterales bacterium
ACGTCTACAATCTCGTCAACGACTTCAAGGGGAAGTATTCGACGAACGCGTGTCTCCTGAGCCCCCATGTTGATGAAATGCGTGTACACGACGTGTATCTCATCGACACCGCCATCCTCAGTCGGCTTCAGGAAAGCCTCTAAGAGGTCGTCACCGATGAGCTTGGCGTCCGAGTACGTTGGCTTGTCTGTGAAGCCTGTGTACTGACCACCCATCTCCCGGTTACGAAACCGGTAGTAGGCAACCCCCTTACGCCCAACAACGTATGGCAAAACCGACATTTGCTTCTCAGCCAAATTCCGACTGAGTGCCTCCGTCTCCTTGATGGCATTGGACGAATATGCGCCCGCTAGGCCGCGATCGGCCGTGATGACGAGAACAGCAGCACGAGTCTGGTTAGTCGCCCGCGCCGTGAGCGGATGCTTGGAAACATCCGAAGCATGGGAAGCCGCAGCAGACACCGCCGCAATGAGTTGGGTGAGATAAGGCATCGAAGCATCAAGACGTTGCTGCGCCTTGACAATCCTCGACGAGGCGATCAACTCCATCGCCTTGGTAATCTTCTTGGTCGCCTGTACGGAGCGGATGCGCCGCCGATAGACCCGCATTTGTGCACCCATGGGCTAGCCCCGCACCGCCCGCTTGATCTGCGTGGGGTCGATCTCCTCTTCGGCTAGGGCTGCAACCGGCTCGTCATTGACAAGCAGTACACCTGAGGTTGTCGCAAACTGCCTCTTGAATTCTCCGATCGCTTTTTCCAGAACGGTCACGGTGTCATCTGATAGATCCGTCGTGTTGCGAATCGCCTCGAATACCTCGGGCTTGCTCCGCTCAATGAACTCGAGGAACTCAGTATCAAATCGCCGGATATCCTCGACCGGAACGTCGTCCAGCTGGCCTGTCGTACCTGACCAGACAGATACCACCTCCCGCTCCATGGATTGGGGCTTGTACTGGGGCTGCTTGAGCAACTCCACGAGGCGGACCCCGCGGCCAAGCTGGGCCTTGGATGCTGCATCTAGGTCGGATCCGAATGCCGCGAAAGCCTCGAGCTCACGGAACTGAGCAAGGTTTAGACGAAGACGACCGGCCACCTTCTTCATCGCCTTAGGCTGAGCAGAACCACCGACGCGTGAGACCGAGATGCCAACGTTGATGGCAGGTCGGACACCAGAGTTGAATAGATCAGACTCCAAGAAGCACTGCCCATCAGTGATCGAGATGACGTTGGTCGGGATATAGGCCGAGACGTCATTTGCCTTTGTCTCAATGATGGGAAGGCCAGTCATTGAACCCGCCCCCAATTCATTCGAAAGCTTGGCGCAACGCTCAAGCAGGCGACTGTGCAAGTAGAACACGTCACCGGGGTACGCCTCGCGACCTGGCGGTCGCCGCAGAAGCAGGGACACTGCACGGTATGCCTCAGCCTGCTTTGAAAGATCATCAAAAACAATGAGGACGTGCTTGCCGGCGTACATCCAGTGCTGGCCGATTGCCGACCCGGTGTACGGCGCAAGGTACTTGAAGCCCGCCGGATCGGAAGCAGGTGCAGCGACGATAGTGGTGTACTCCATCGCCCCGTACTCCTCCAGTGCGCCCTTGACGGAGGCGATGGTTGAGCCTTTCTGGCCGATTGCAACGTAGATGCATCGCACCTGCTTGTCCGGATCACCGGACTTCCAGTTCTCTCGCTGATTCAAGATCGTGTCCAGACACACCGCCGTCTTGCCGGTCTGCCGGTCACCGATGATGAGCTGACGCTGCCCACGACCAATGGCGGTCATGGCATCGATTGCCTTGATGCCCGTCTGCAAGGGCTCCTTGACAGGCTGACGCTGCACCACCGTCGGCGCCTGCACCTCCAGGGCTCGGCGGGCCTCAGCCTCAATGGGTCCGAGTCCGTCAATTGGATTGCCAAGGGGATCAACAACGCGGCCCATGAAGGCATCGCCAACGGGAACGGACAGCACCTCCCCGGTGCGGCGAACGGCTTGGCCAGCCTCGATCTTCGAACCATCGCCGAGGAGCACCACACCGATTTCCCGCACATCAAGATTGAGGGCAAGGCCCAGCAGGCCGCCTTCAAACTCAAGGAGCTCATTGGTCATTGCCGAATGAAGGCCTTCAACGCGGGCGATGCCATCGCCCGTCTCCGTTACCCGGCCTAATTCCTCACGCGCGGTTGTCGGCGAGTAAGCCGCGACGTTCCGCTCGATCGCATCCCGGATCTCTTCCGGCCGGATCGTCAGCTCCGTCATGGTGTCCTGCTCTCTTTCTCGGCCCACCTTGATGGTGGGTGACTTGATGGGTGGGTATTCAATTGGCGGCTGTTCAGCCGAGGACAGCCCTTCGGGCCTGTTCAAGCTTCGATGACACGGTGCCATCTATGACCTCATCGCCGACTCTGGCGTACACACCACCCAGAACAGTCGGGTCAATGGCCACGTTAAGGCGAACCGTACGGCCCTTTATACGGGTTAGTAACTCAGCAAGCCGGCTTTCTTGACTAGCGGATAACGGAGCGGCCACCCGTACCTCGGCCACAACCCGCTGACGCTGACGAGCCGCCAACTCACAAAGATGTTCAACAACCGCATCGATTCGCTCACCGTGCAAACGACTAACCGCATTTGTTAAAACCAAAAGGGTTGTTGGGGTACTTCGTCCAGCAAGGAGGTCACGCACAATTGCGGCCTTGGAGGCCGCCGGTTCCGCGGGGTTTGTCAAAGCCATCTGGAGTTCCGGGGAGCCATCAAGGGCCCGACCGAAGAGAAACAACTCCTCCTCTGTCGCGTCGAGACTTCCGTCTGACTCAGCAATGGTGAAAGCCGCCTGCTCAGCAAGTCTTTCCAAAGCAATGACCATGTCAGAGTCCTTGGACCAACGCTCACTAACGACCCCGCATACAACCTCTGTCGAGAGTACGCCGACTCGCG
>JAPLCH010000100.1:0-3428 GCA_026392325.1 Solirubrobacterales bacterium
TATTGGAATAAGGGTATGCAAAAGCTGGCACGCATTGGTGCCAATTTTTACGAGCCCAAGGGAAGCTGGATTTGACCTCTTGAGAGCATCTTGCGGATCAAGAGCGCACAACTGTTCACACACAGCCAAGCCAGCACAGTGGCCCCATCAAGAATCCACATAATCGGAATCGCGGCAGGGATGACTGCCGCTGCCAGCACGGGTCCGCTCGCAGCCCAAAGTCCGATCCCTGCGGCTGGAAGGACAAGGATCACAACCACACAGCTGCATCCGCAACATGAGGTTTGGGACTTGGGGCCATTGCGCCCAACTGAGTAGAAGAGGCCCACAAGGCCAGCTATGAGCGCAAACCAGCCGACTCCCTCAAGGCCGCTGGTCTTGGAGGCTCCGCTTGAGGTCTCCTGAAGTAGGCCGCCGTTGACAATGAGCGCAAGGAGCAGCAGGAGTGCTCCGAGAGCGAACAGCACGATGCCCACAAGTGCTGCCTTCGGGCTTGGAAAGCGGGAGCCGCAGGCAGGGCAGAGAGCGCCCGGAGGTCCTTGCGTCGTCTTGCATCCAGGGCAGTCGGTTGGGCCAGCTGCTGAGGCCCAAAGCAGCTTGAACTGTTGGCTTGTGGGCAGCTCCTCGCCTCCCTCGCCACGCGTCACATCTGCCAGTACTGACTTCTTCTCAGATGGAACTGGGGCAGGCGGCGGTGGAGGCGGCGGTGGCGTGGATGGCAGCGGAGCTGGAGTACCCGGTCCGCCCAAAGCAAAGCCGTCCACCGGCTCACCGCATTCTCCGCAGTACTGGGCGTCGAACCCAAGTTCGCTTCCACATTGTTCGCAGTAGTTCGCCATCAGCTCCTCCTGTCAGGGAGTGCCATCAGCACCACGGTTAGGGTGAGCCTCATGACGCGAAACTACCACGCACGGCGGGCTCCGTTGACTGAATGTGTTGTGGCTGCCTAAAGCCAGTGTTTAGGGCCAACTGCTCCAAGTGCTCGGTTCGGATCCGACCCGGACGCCGGCAGCCGGAACAGGGGCACTGTGCACTGCAGAGGACGCGACCCAGCCGCTGCGGGCAAGCCAACCGCTGGACAGCGCGACCAGAACAGGGCGTCTGGTGTTGATCTGGTTGTTTGATCGCACCGTGGCTGCGGCGCAACTTGAACCAGGAAGACACGACTCGCCCCCAAGCCCGAGTTCATGCGATGGGCCGCCGTCCCAAATCACATTCCCCACGATCCGAAGAGCATCGTCCGCGCGCAATGGCGAAGGAACACCAGATCCTGGTTCGGCATCGGCTGGGCCTGGGACCTGAAAGACCTGCCATTGGCTCGCATGACCATCCGGGTTGGAAATCACATTGTCGTAGATAAGAACATTGCTGTTGGGGATCCGCGCCTCATTGGTTCCGTCACTTACAGCCGTGGTTCCCCACCCGCCGCGTGACAAATAATCAGCACAGGCGCCACGGCCCGGATCACCGGGTTCTCCATCGCAAGACCGCAATCCCCAAGTGACCTCAAGAACATGGGAACGACGTCCAACGTTTGAGGCAAGGTTGTTACGGATCAGGACATTTGCGCCACCGTTCACCCCGAACGCTGCCCCCTGAACATTGCGGACACTGTTGTTCTCCACCAGAACATCACGCGCCTCCCAGTGCACAAAAGGCCATGACATGAACTGAAAGCCAGTGCCTTGGCCCGCGGTGAAGCCGCCGGTTCCGCAGTTGTTGAACAGGTTGCCGCGCACAACAACATCTTCAGACCCACCCTTCGCATAAGCGCACCAGTCTTCTGCGTTGTGGAAGTGGTTTCTCAGCAAGCGCAGGTGTTGCACTGCGACGGCGTCAAAAGCATTGTCATTCGCCCCGGACACATCGGAGTCGGCGACGGTCACATCAGTTGACTGGTTGATCTTGATTGTCTCCTGCCCAGTCCCAACTGCGATCACATGGCTTACGAGAACGTGGATGCACTTCTCGCAGTGGAAGACATCCCCACCGCCAACAAGTCGAACGCCAACAAGCGAGAAGCTGCGCAGCCCATAGGCGTTCACCTCGGGCAGAACGGCGCGCCGTGAGCCACCTGAGCCTTGGATCAGAACGGCTGCAGTGTGCTCATCCCAATAGATCGGAGCGTTCGCCCGGTAATCACCATCAGCAAGGTGCAGGTGCCAGACGCCACGGTCCGCAGCTGGGATCCGCCTCCATGCCTGGGAGAGGGATCGAAGTGGGCGTGACTGAGTCCCCGGGTTCGCATCGCGGCCTTTTGGGGATAGCCAGACCTGATGGGTTGCAGCCGCCGCCGCGGTCGGAGACCCGACGAAGATTCCTGCCGCTAAGCAGGCCAGAAGCCACCTTGACTTGGGGAACATGACTAGAGAATGATGCAACCTGTCCCAAGAGATGGCAAGGACGGGGAGCCTATTCAGGTAAGGCAGTTGTGACCTAGAGCGGCCTTGTCCACCTGACAAACAAGGAACCGTTGCGCTCTGCCATGTGGGAAAGGGTCAACTGGGCAGGCGACTGAAGTGATGGTCCGTTCGAGATACCCATCGCCCCGCCTCCGGCAAGGATCGGAGCGATCGTCACAAAGAGATCATCAATCAGGTCCTCTGCTGCCAATGCAGCAACCAGTTTCGGACCACCTTCACAGAGCACGCTCTTTACGCCGCGGCGACCAAGATGCGCAAGCGCCTCAGTCGGCGTGACCGATGCAAGCTCAACCTGTTCCACATTCAACGCGGAGCACTGGGGAGTCCCGGTGGGAACGAAGGCGACTATCTCCTGATTTGCATCGTTGATCATCGGAGCTTCAAGTGGCAGCACTCCCGAGCGGCTGATCAAGACCGCAAGCGGGTTGGGCGCAAGTCCGCGCGCGACGCGCTGCTCCTGCCTGACTGGGTCACGGATTATCCGGTGGTATCCCTCAACAGCAACGGTTGAAGTTCCAGCAAGTACGGCGTCAACTCGGTCTCGAAGTGCCTTGAAGACTGCGAGGTCCCCATCGTCACCAATGCCACCGGACTTGCCATCCTCAAGTGAGACTGCACCGTCCGCTGTGACCGCGTAGTTCACGGCCACCCGTGGGCGGGCAAGCGTTGAACCAACGCCTTCAGCCGGGTTCCAATTGGCCAACAGACCATCCGCGTCCACATCTGAGCGACCGGGCCAGAGGCGGGTGAAAGAGCCAGTCATGACGGATCTGGCAAGGGGCCGTGAATCTCTCTCTCCTTGGCTAGGGTTGCCCCCGCCGCATGGAACGCCTTGACGATGAGGAGGAGGTCAGGTTCGATCATGATCGGTAGTGAATGAGATGGTCGATGACAACTCGAGTGCGATGCGGTTGAGCCGCATCGCAGCTTGCAGCTTCTCTCCGATGGACAGCTGTGCCATCGCTGAGGCAGAGGCCAGAACCTCCTCGCGATTCATGCGTTCAA
>JAPLCH010000100.1:3457-25149 GCA_026392325.1 Solirubrobacterales bacterium
TGGTTACTGCTTGTCGCTACCGCGGAAGCATGTCCGCGAGCAGCCCGGGGATCTGATCCGGGGCTGCGAGCGGTGTGAGACACAGCGTTGTGATCCCGCCATCGGCGAACTCGGCAAGACGGTCGCGCATCTGTTCAGGTGATCCCATAATGCAAATCTCCCGGATCAAGTCCACTGGCGCAACCTCAAGTGCCTTCGTACGGTCTCCCGCGTTCCACGCTTCAAGCATTGGGTCAAGCGCGTCGCCCCAACCGCACGAGCGGAAGAACGCCTCATATACGGGAACGGTCGCATAACCGGCGAGTACAAACTTGGCGATTCCCATGGCCTGATCCTCATCGCCTGGAATGCAGAAGAAGCGGCACACAACATCGCTTGAGCCCTCGGGCTTGCCGGCAGCACGCTCACCTATGCGGATCTGCTCGGTCACATGATCAATGCTTGAAAGTGGCAGGAAGTTCACGAAGGTCCCATCAGCAATTTCTCCGCCGAGCTGGAGCATCTTGTCGCGCAAGGCTGCGATGTAAACGGGCGGTGCGGTCTCCGGCGCGATCTCCAGCTTGAAGCCACCAGGCCCGCGGTCTCCGGCAAGGATCGGCCGTACTGCCTCAACTGTCTCCTTCACCTTGGTCAAGGGCTTCTCGAACTTAAAGCCGTTCCACTTTTCAACGATCACATTTGAGGATGATCCGAGGCCAAGTACGAAGCGACCGTCACTTGCATCCTGCAACGCGGCTGCCTGCTGGGCAAGCAGGGCCGGGCCGCGAGTGAAGACTCCAACCACTCCCGTGCCAAGTCGAACGCGCTTGGTCCAAGCTGCCGCGAGAGCGAGTGGGGTGAAACCGTCAGGACCATTTGTCTCACCAGTCCAAATGTCGTCGTAACCAGCTTCCTCTGCTGCAAGCACCAAAGGCTTGAGGTGCTTGATTCCCGTCATCGGGAGTGGAAGGGTCAAACCCCAGCGGGTGTCAGGACGGTTCTCTTTGCTCATGAGCGGAGCGTATCCCACGCCTCCGCTGGGCTGCTGGGCACGGCACCTGATTGGATGGCGGAGATGATCAAAGAGGAAATTGAGCCTGAGGACCGTGACGTCTGGGCAATGCCCCCGTTTGAGATTGAGGCCAGTGAGAAGGACTGGGAATGCCCGCAGGGTCGCCACGTCTACATTCTCGAGATCAGCCAAACGCTCCACTCACACCTGAGCGGGGATGTGGCCGAAGGGAAGAAGGCCTATTACGTTGGCCAGACCTGCAAGTCACCAGAGTTTCGACTTGCCCAACATTGTCTTGGCGTCCGCCGGATGGAGATGCGCGAACGCAAGCGCAATGTGTCTGCGAAGTCTGGCAAGCCCTTCAAGAAGATCGTCCGGGAGCACCATGGCCGGCCTCTCAGGCCGTATGTGGACGTGTGGCTCAGGCGCGACCTGATGCGTGACTTACCGCTCCGGCTTGACCGGGAGCAAGCCTTGGAGCTCGAAGCTGAGGTCGCAGCCCGACTTGAAGCTGACGGTCACTGGGTCCATTGCAACTAGGACCCGGAGTGGGGGAGGACTGCTTGACCTCCGTTGCTGAGCAGGTCCCCCTAGTCTACTTCGCCTGAGCCCCCCGGTCGGACGAAGTAGACACGGGACGTTTGTTAATTCACCGACAGGGTGTAGGCACCGACTCCGGAGAGGGTGTCAATCCGGATCACGTACTCATTCTGGTTTCCTGCAGGTGGAGTGAAGGTGAGGGTCTCTGGCTTGCCCGCGCCAGCTCTGTCCACTGTGACAACCGTTTGGCTGCCTATCCCTTGCGAAACAGAGCTGAGGATTGTCAGTGACGGGTTGGCTGTTGCCTTAACGCGGCCAATTGGCTTGGGAGTCACGGTGACAGTCACTTTGCGGCCACCGGTCGGGGTAAGCGCGTAAGCACGAGACGGCAACGCTGAGGCGATCGACACTGAGGCAGGGAACTTAGTGAGCACAAGGCATGACGAGGTCGAAATGTCATAGCCCCCAGTGCCAGAACCCCAAACGACGCGTGGGTAGACGATGGTCGGGGCCGTCGTGCCAGAGCCGAATGTCAGCGTCTTGGTACCTGTTCCAGATGGTGCTGAAGCGATCAGATTCGTCATCGCCGAGTCCGAATAGACACCGAGACCAAGTCGGAGGGTTCCCTTGGGCTGCGCTGTGATCGTGTAGCAGCGACTTGTTCGGGTGGCCTTCCAGTTGTGGTTGTTTGATGACCCACTCGCGATTGGCGAATAGTGAGGTGGGTCAGGCCGTGAGACCGGACCCGTGCCAAGGGGGTCCCGGAACAGGGTTCCAATATCGATCGTGTTTGAGTACAGCGTGGACAGTGCGTTCGAACTTGATGTCGCGTAGCCATCGCTCCCCAAGTCCGTCCAGAAAGCTTGGAAGGTTCCGGAGTTGTGATCCTGGAAGGTTGCCCACAACTGGTCGAAGCCGCCTGATGTGCGGTCCCACGGCTGGTCGTTCGCCGAGTCTTCGAGATCCCACAGTGCTCCGGATACATGGGCTTCAACACGGTCTCCCGCGGCCGTAAAGTTATCCGTGTACCAAGTTGCATCCTCAAGCAAGGTGTTCGCGGGGGACGATCCACTCAGGTTGTTGGTGCCGGCAGGGAAACCCCACCAGCCAAGCTGCTGGTTCTGCAACACGTGGCCAGCGAACCAGTTTGGCCAGCCTTCCGTCCATGCACAGCCGGCGTCTTCGGCGGCGTCGATGTAATGCGGGCTGGGGCAGCTCGTGGCAGGCCAGTGGTGCTCAAAGGCATCCCACATGATCTGATGTCCCAGTTCGTGCATGACTACGACTGGGCTATCCGGCCCAGGGCCCGGGACCCTGACAATGTGGTCTGAGCCACTCATGTTTGGCCAGACATCCTGGTCTGGCGCCCAGCGCAGTACTTTTTGCTCGCAGGCGTTTCGTTCATCCCAGCAGCCGGGGATTGCCCACCACGCGTTGTTGATTTCGTCAAAGAGGTGCAGGGAACGCATGGTGTTTGGGTTACCCGTTGTGAGTCCGCCGTAGTCCTTGTTTCCAGCAGGAACATTGTTGGTCACTGGGGTCGTCCAGCGGTAGGTATCTCCCGCTGTGTCCTGAATGTTCCAGTCGCTGTTGCTTGCGGAAATACGAACGTAAAGGTCAACTGTCGCGGCTTCCCCGAAGGCAGTCTCGGAGTTGTTGAAGCAGAGGTTGTACTGGCCCAAAGCATTGGTCAGTCCCGAAGCGACGGTGGTATCCCCATTCCAGTTGTCGTCTATTGCTTCCACCACGAGGTTGGGTGACGGGTGCCAGGTGCCATTCTGGTCTTGGTAGTTGAAGCTGCCCTTGGCGCAGGTGGTGCCTGCAGCGTGGGCCCGGGTAGAGCGCTGTCGGCCGAACACGAGGCTCTGACTGTCAGCAGGTCGCGTCTTGAGCGCTGGTTTGAATCCGATTGAGTTTGCGCCAGCGGGGATGGTCTTGAGGGGGAGGACGCTTGGAAGGGTGATTCCGAAGTGCGTTGCCTTGGAGTCTGTGGCTGCTCCGTAAGTGAGGTAGACGCTGCTCTGCCCCCCGATACTTGACTTGGTTGGATCTGCGACAACGACGCGCAGCTGTCCATCTCCTGCCGTGGTTGCTTTGACGTTGAAAAGGAGTCGCACGGTCGCGCCAGCGGCGAGTGTGATCCGTCCGGTGATTCGTGTCGCAACGCTGCCATCTGACTTTGCGGCGCTGACCGCAGCCGAGGTGAACTCCTTGGGCAGACTTGAAGCAGTCAAGCCCTTTGGCAGTTCGATGGAGAGCGGGGCAACGCCTGATACGCCCTTGCTGGCCGTGACTTCAACCTTGACTTGTTTGGTGGCACCAACTGCGGGCGCGGCACTCATGCTCGTCTGAACGGTCACGCAAGTTGGGTATTCGTGAGTGTCAAGGGCGTCCCTGGGCGGCGTGCCCTGAAAGAGGGTGCATTCCATCTGGCTGGTTGCCGCACTGGTCGTGGGAACTGGCGCACCTCCGGTCGCAGCAAGTACTGCTGCGGTCAGGATTGTGAGGGTTGCAAGTCGTCTCATCTGGGCCTCCTGGGGAGATATTCAGTTTGTGTGACTGTGGCGCGCTAGCGCTAGTCACTAGTCAAGCTAACACCACGCCAAGTTTCCGGCAAGCTCGTAAAGCGCGTGCTCGCAACCTCAGCTACATTCGACTTAGTGGATGGCAATATCGCAATCGGACTGGACGTCGGCGGCACCAAGGTTGCCGTTGCCAGAGTTGAAGATGGACGGGTTGTTGAACGTCTTACGGAGCCGACGGAGAAGCACTCATCGGAAGCTTTAACCGCGCAGATGGCGCGACTTGCGCTGACACTGACAACGAAGAAGGTGACCGCAGTTGGAGCCGGAGTCCCGAGCGCCGTCGAATGGTCAACGGGTCGGGTGATGGCAAGCGTCAATGTTCCCTTCGACAACTGGCCACTGCGAGAGAAGCTTTCTGAACTGGTCAACCTGCCGGTCGCGGTTGACAACGACGCCAAGGTCGCGGCACTTGCCGAAGCGCACCGCGAAGACGGAAGTGTTGTCCCAAACCTTGTGATGTTCACCATCGGCACTGGAGTGGGAGGGGGGCTGGTGATTGACGGCCGCCCTTACCGCGGAGCAACTGGAGGAGCCGGCCATCTAGGTCACGAGATTGTCAGCGGCACGCCCGAGCCGCCCCGCACGGCCACCAGCTTCCCCCGTCCGGACACAGTTGAAGCCCAGGCGGCGGGACCGGTGCTGGACCGGCTGGCACAGGAGCTTGCGGCCACTGGCAATGGGGCTTTGTCCGAACTCGCCACAGCTGGCAAAACGGTCAAGGGCCCGGATGTTGTTGCTGCCGCTCAAAGCGGGGATGCAGAGGCAATTGACCTCCTCTCCCGATTTGCGGGGCGACTGGCCCCGGGCGTTGCCAATGCCATCCATTCCTTTGACCCAGACGAGGTTGTAATCGGCGGTGGCGTCAGCGCAGCTGGAGATCTCCTGCTCCTACCGTTGAGAGCTCATGTTGAACCCCTGATCCTTCCGGGGATTGGAACCAAGACAACGATTCGCCTCGCACGCCATGGCGGCGATGCGGGAGTTGTCGGCGCGGCGCTGCTTGCATTGAGCGACGCCACCTGAGCACCACAGTCACGGCAGGGTTTAGCATCCGGACCATGACTACTCCAGACCCAACCCTTCCAGACCGCAACCTCGCGCTTGAGCTCGCTCGCGTGACCGAATTCGCGGCGATGGGTGCCTCGGCATGGATCGGCCGTGGTGACAAGATCGCAGCCGACCAAGCTGCGGTTGACGCACTCCATTATGTCCTCGCCCGCACGCCAATCTCAGGCGTTGTTGTGAGCGGCGAAGGCACCAAGGATTCTGCGCCAAAGCTTTATCACGGTGAGGAAGTTGGCTCCGGTGGACCAGCTGTTGACATTGCCATTGACCCACTCGAAGGAACGCGCCTCACAGCAGAAGGGTTCCCCGGTGCGATCGCAGTTATCGCCGCATCAAAGAAGGGCACAATGCTGCCCGTCGGTGACAGCGTTCCTTACATGGAGAAGATTGCAACCGGCCCACAGTTTGCCGACCTGCTTGAGCTTGACGACCCAGTCGCAACGGTCAAGAAGATCGCCGCGCGCAAGGGAACATCGCTTGACCAGGTAACGGTCGTAGTCCTCGACCGTCCGCGCCACGGTGACACGATCGCCGCAATTCGTGGAGCTGGCGCCCGTGTGAAGCTGATCCTTGACGGTGACATTCTTCCCGTGTTGATGGCAGCTGATGAGGCTTCCCCAGTGGACATGCTGTGGGGCGTTGGTGGAACGCCGGAAACACTGATCGGATCTGCAGCCTGCCGCTGCAATGGGGGCGAGCTGCACGCACGCTTCTGGCCACGGACTGACGAAGAGCGCGAGGTTGGACTTGCCGAAGGCCTTGACCTGACACGCATCTACTCCGCTGAAGAGCTGGTTGGCGGCGACGATGTCTTCTTTTCTTGTACCGGAGTTACAACGGGCGACATCGTCCAAGGGGTCAACTTCCGCGATGGGAGCGTGACCACCGAATCGCTGAGCATGCGTTCACGCAGCGGCACAATCCGTCGCATCTCTGGCGTTCACGACCTTGCCAAAATTGAGGCAATGAAGAAGTCAGCTGCGGCCGGCTGAGCAAGAGTCCCAATCGGGTCCAAGTCAACCGGGTCTGCAATCCGATGTCGTCAACTGTTGAACGTCGCAAACACTCTGTCCTGAAGCGCCTCCATGGCAGCGTTGGGATGGTCCTTGGCGCCGTACTGCTCGCCAGCATCAGCGTGACCCGGCCAACTGCGATTGGATCTGACCCCTCGTACTGGCTCATGTGGGCCAGGGAGATCACATCGGGCACGCTTGTGACGGCGAATGCCTGGACCAGTGGGAAGCCGCTGCCAATGCCGTTCATGGTGGTCTTTGATCTGTTCGGAGCGGCAGCGCCCACACTTTGGATGATTGTCGCCCGCGCGGGCGCATTGATCGCCGCTGGACTGGCATTCAGGATCACCTTGAATCTGGCACTCGACTTACTCCCAGGCGACCCCAAGAAGTGGAGCCTTCGAGTGCCAGCCATGTTGGGCGCTGCTGTCGCCGCCATGGCAATACTGAGGTTGTTGCTCGGCTGGTCAATGGTCGGCTACTCAGAGGGTCTGGCGATCGCGCTGATGCTCGCCGGCGTGGAGTGCATGCTCAACGGGCGCCACAAACCAGCCTTGCTGTTCTACCTTGCGGCCTGCCTTGGTAGGCCTGAGCCCCTTCTTGCAGTGATGATCTACGGCCTCTGGCTCTGGAGGAGAGAGCCAGAGCTGCGCAAGTGGATCGTAGGCGGGCCACTGTTGGTCTTGGCCGCCTGGCTGGTCCCGGAATGGATCGGATCAGGAGACCCATTCCGCGCTGGGAAGCTCGGGAAGATCGAACACCTTCATCAAACCAATGCGGGTGATGCCAACCCGTTGACGGCGTTCAGCGGGGCCTTCAGTGCACTGCCCGTAGCCGCGGCAGTATTCCTTCCCGCTGGGGTTGCGGCGGTTGTCTGGGGTTACAGACGGGGCAATCGCAAACCACTCTTGCTTTGTCTTATCGGCCTGGGTTGGGCGGCGGCCGTGGCACTTCAGATTGCACTTGCAGCATCCGGGACAACTCACCCCGGAGTCCTTCGCTACATGATCCCCTCTCAGGCGTTTCTGTTACTCGTAATCGGGGTTGGTGCAGCACTCGTGGCTTCACTCCTTGAGCAAGGCCTTGCGCGGGTTGGGCTCCCGGTAAGAGCGGCGGTGGGAGTCGTGGCAACAGTCTCTGTACTCGGACTGATTGCGGCCGTGGTGATCTCCTTCGTCCCCAAGTACCAGATTATGCAGTCGGGCCAGAAGGTCATGTGGCGAGCAACGGTGCGACTTGACAGGGCAATTAAGAGAGCTGGCGGACCGCCTGCCATTCGGGCTTGCCTGCCGATCGCGAACTACACAAGATGGGATGCAACGATCGCATGGCGTGTTGGTGTGACTCTCCGTTCCTTCGGGCGTAAAGGCTCCCCTGAAGATCCGCTCTCTCGGTTTGCGTTCGATCACGGGACAACATTCCTCCTGACCGGCCGGCTTGCATCAGGCAAGAACAGTCCGTACAGTCCAGCGGCGATCGCGCCGGGAGCGAGGCTTGTCAGTGTGGCAAAGCCATGGGAGGTCTATCAGCGCTGTTCCATCAAGCCGCGCAAACACAGAAACAAAGCATGACAGTTACAACCCCCCACAAGGCCTATGTTTGGCCCCGCATCCTGAGTGGCGAAACAGGTCTACTGGCCCTGTCAACTTTTGTCGCCTCATTGACGCTTCTTTGGCCGTTCAGTGTCAGGTCGGACGCTGTCTACTGGATGCTCTGGGGGCGTGAACTGACCCAGTTCACACTCGACACGGGCAGCAGCTGGACGAGCTGGAAGCCGCTCCCGATTCCCTTCACGACTGTGTTCAGCCTGTTTGGTGACACGGCGGCGTCAACGCTTTGGATGCTGACCTCACGAGCAGCGACTTTTTTCGCTGCGATGATGGTGTTCAGGCTTGTCAGGCGTTTGAGCGATGAGGCCCTAAAGCCAGTCGGGATTGTCTCAATTCTCCCGGGAGTGCTGGGAGGCCTCCTTGCGAGCGTCTGGATCCTGAGGGTGCTTGTTGGTTTTACTGCCATCGGATACTCCGAGGGACTTATGTTGTCGCTTGTCCTGCTTGCTGGAGAGAGGGCGTGGGACGGCAAGCACAAGACCGCGTTGCTCTTTGGGTTCTTCGCGTGTTTGGGGCGCCCAGAGCCACTCGCCCTGATGATGCTCTACGGGCTCTGGCTCTGGTTCAACCGCCCAGAGCTGCGCAAGTGGATTGTGGCCGGGCCAATTCTGGTTCTCGGCGCCTGGTTGGTTCCAGACTGGATTGGATCGGGTGACCCGCTTCGGGCGCGTTACCTCGGAGGCGTGAAGCGGATAGATGTCCACTATCCAGGCGACGGCAAACCATTCGGGATGGTCAGGCTTGCCTTCGCAACACTTCCCAAGATGGCCGCTTATGCGATTCCGCTGGGCTTGGCGGGGGCAATATGGCAGGCCAGACTCAAGCGCTTCGCTCCACTGGCTCTGGCTGGTGTCGGAGCTATCTGGATTGTCTTGGTCGTGTTGCAGGTGGCCGGAGGCGCAAACGGCCTTCCGCGCTACATGTTTGGGGCTCAGACCTGTCTGACCATCGTGGCTGGGTTCGGCGTTGCTGTGGTTGTTGGGTTGATCACCAAGGGTCTTTGCGGTGCCGGTGTCCCGCTTAACGGCGCCTTGGCGATACCAGCGTTAGCGGCCGTTGTAGCAGTCATAACCTTCACCCAGAATTCCCTGTATCCGAGGGCTGTTATGACCCAGAAAATGGAAGCAAAGTTCGCTGAAGCTGACGACACGCTCACCGATGCGATCAATGCGGCGGGCGGCCCAAGGCGGGTAATCGCCTGCGGCCCAGTTTCACGCTTCCCAGTGTTTGACCCGACGATCGCATGGAAGTTGGGGGAGACATCCTCCGTGCTTTCGCATGGAGCAGGGCCTGATGATCCAAACATCGAGGTGCCCTTCCGCTACGGCACAACATTTCGCCTCTATCTGCCAATCGGCAGGCGCCCGTTGGATGTCCACACCCGCTCGCGCATCGCCCCAGGCGCAAAACGCATTGCCAAGGCGGGCGACTGGGTCGTCTACCAGCGGTGCCTCAAGCGCCGCAGGAGCTAGCTTTCAGCTGGGGTCAGAATCGTTTTTGCGGCTTCGGGCCCGGGGCTACTTGGCCTGATGCTCAAACTGGCCGACAACTGATGGGGTCAGATCACCCTTGGCGAGTGACCGGAGGAAGCCCATGGTTACGATCACATGGATCTTGCTCTGCGTCCAGCGGTAGAGGTGATCGCTGATCCTGTGAGCGATTGCCGGATAGAAGTTTGAGACTTCAACATCCACTCGGATCCGGGCTGACCCAACAGGAGTTCCCTCCCACGATGGAATTCGACGGACGCTGATCTTCAACCTGCCCTGACCTGGCTTTGAGACAAGCAGGCCGCCGGAGATCGCCCAGGTGACACTCGCGCGGTCAACATCAAGTCCGTACTCGGGCGCTGAGAAAGAGAGGAGCTTGAAAGGTTTGAACAGCAGGACAACATCGCGCCCATCCGAGCGGTACTTCACGCGGATCAGATGAAGCGTGATGTGTGAGAGGTAACGCCAATAGGTGCGGGCTAGCCGTTCCATGTAGATGGGGTGCCAAAGCTGCTCCAAGTCACCGGCTTTCATCTCCACTGTCGCTGCCTGTACTGAACGGACAGACCCATCCTCAAGGGTTACCGTTGCGTCCTCCAAATCGGTCACCTCGGTGGGCGTGTTCCTGGGTTTCAGCATGGGTGGGGTCTCTCAGTCACATGAAGGAGTGAACCACTCAAGGGTGGAACTCCGTATTCAGGTCGAATTCAAACCAGTTCGATTCTCTTAATGCCAAGCTCCCACACAATCAAAGAAGTTGTCAACCGAACAGGTTTGGCGGCCAGCACAATCCGCATGTGGGAACACCGCTACGGGTTCCCGCAACCCGCGCGGACAGAGAGTGGCTATCGCCACTATTCCAATGACGACATTGCCAAGATCAAGAGTGTCTTGGCTTACCGCGACCGTGGGCTTTCCATCCCAGCTTCGATTGAGCGAGTGCTTGCCAGTGACGCTCCAGCCGAGCCGAGTATCTATGCGGCAGTCGCCACAGCCGACGGGGCGCCCGTTCCTCAGGTTTTGCGCAAGAGCACCCTTCACGCACTATCCAGAGCGATGGAACATGAGGCGCTGGCCCAAGGTTCTTCACCCATCTGCTTCGGGGCTTTTCAGCATGAGGCTTTCTACCGTCCGGTTGAACAGCGCTATCGACAGATTGCGAGGCAGGCTGAGGCCACTGTTGTATTCGCAGACTTCGCCCATGTAACCGACCACGGCAAGGGAAAACCTGTGGAGATTCCGATCAGGTCGGAGGATGCGCTGGGTAATGAATGGGCTGTGATTGTTGACAGTCCTGGCTATGCAGCCTGCCTGCTTGCCTGGGAGCAGCCGCAGGAGAACGGGTTTGGTGGAACGCGTGACCTCGAGCGCCGCTTTGAATCCCTCTGGACGGTTGAGCCCAAGATCGTGCGCAGGGCGGCAGAGGTTGCAGCTCGACTTGCCGGTCGAAGTGACGAAGCACTTGGCAGACGTCTTACCGAAATGTTGTCCGAGCGACCAATCGCCGCCGGAGAACCGACGCAAGTCCTGACGAGCCTGACCAACAGGATCGTCAAGTACGTAGAAGCTTCCTGAGCCTCAGGGCTAGGGCAGCGGCTCTACAAGGACAAGCTCACCGGCGTCAAGAGTTCCTTCTCCGGAGGGAAGCATCGCCAGTCCCCAAGCGCCTGTCATCGACGTGGTGCGGTGTGAACCTTGCGCTCCAGTGGGGACTGCGAGGGGAGGACCGTCGGGCTGAGGTTCGAGCCTCACCCTGACTGCCTGTGCGCGTGGGCGAAGTGGCAGCGGTGAAGCAAGCCTGGCCGGCCAGGGAGTGGGTATTGGGTCAAGGCCCAGTGCTTGTCTGATCACTGGTGCGGCAAAGAGAGTGAAGGTCACGAAAGCTGCAGCTGGGTTCCCGGGCAGGCCGAAGACCAACTGGCCTGCTGAGCCGACACCAAACCATGTTGGACCACCAGGCTTTATCGGTACGCGCCAGAAGACTTCCTCAACGTCCAAGGCTGCAAGGGCAGGGCGGACGTGGTCGTGCTCGCCGACGGAGACTCCGCCGCTGGCGATCACGATGTCAGCCGATCACGATGTCAGCCCCCGCCAAGGCGGAAGCGAGAGCATCCCGAGTTGCGGCCGGGTCATCAGCGCAACGGGTGACGGATACAACCTTCGCGCCAGACCGTTGTGCGAGGGCTCTCAGGCCGACGCCGTTTGACTCGTGGATCTGCCCGGGGGCAAGCTGCTCCCCGCCCGCCACGAGCTCGTCGCCGGTTACAACAATTGCCACTCGTGGATGTGGAACGCACGGGACTGTTACGAAGCCACATGCTGCCGCGACAGAGATCTCCGCTGGGGTCAGCAGCGTCCCCGCTGACAGCGCTACCGCACCATCGGGAAGGTCCTCTCCTGGGAAACGAACATGGTCACCGGCCGCGATCGCCTCATGTGGCCGGATCAATCCCTCATCAACATCCACAACCTCAATTGGGACAACACCGACCCCGTCTGGGGCAAGGGCGCCGGTCGAAATGCCGATCGCCTCACCTGGGTTCAAGTTTCCGCTGAACGGATGACCGGCACGGGATTCACCAACAAGTTTCAGTGGGGATCCGCTCGGGCAGGGAAGCGATGCAAATCCGTCCATTGCGGAGGACGCGAATGGCGGCATCGGCTGCGGGGCGATGAGGTCCGCTGCGAGCACTCGGCCTGCGCTGTCTCCAATTGCAACTTCAGCGGTTGTCGACGGAGCTTCAGTTCGGTCAAGGATCAGCTGTCGCGCTGCCGCGACGCTTGCAGCCCGGGTCACATTCCGTCCCGGCCGAGGATGACGTAACCGACGGTTGCAAGGCCGTCCATCTTGAGCACGGTTGCCGCGTCAAAGGTCACGTCCCAGTCGTACCCAGCGCGGTATGGGCCGCGGTCAACAACAGGCAGGACCATGACCCGGTTTCCGACTGAGATCTGCACCAAGGTTCCGCAGGGGAGTGTCTTGTGAGCAACACCGAGGGTTCCCTTCTCAATCCGCCCACCGCAAGCCCCAGCTTGGTATTCACCAGGCCCGCCGAAGATTGTGGCCTTGGCACGGTGGTAGGCGGTGATGGTTCCCGACGGTGCGCCTGTCAGCCCTGTTGCGCGAACCCGAAGTTTGATGTGCCCGTAGACCGTGACCTTCCATGAGAGGGAATAGGAGCCTGAGGCCGCTGACCTTCCGTAGGCCAGGGCTTTCCAAGTGCTGTTGCTGAGCTGACGTTCAAGAACCACGTTGCGCCTCCCACGTGTCACGGAACCGCTGACCGTGTGCAAGCCTCCTCCGAGTGCATTGACTGTGGCCTTCATCGAAACACCTGCAGCGCTTGCCCGAACCCATCCTGCATCAGCTCCGGGCTTTGGATCCCCTGGCGAAACTCCTCCCGCGTCATTAGCCACGGCTGAGCCTGCCATCAGTGAGACGGCGACAAGGAGTAGGGCTGTGAGTGCTGCGAAACGGGAACGCATTTGGTGCTTGCTGCCGCTGCGTTGTTGAGGAGCGGCAGCTCCAACTACTTCGTCAGACCCTAGCGGGGGTCGTCGGACGGCGTGCTGCGCGGGCCGTCCCTGTCCTCCAGGCGGACAAGCATCTCACGCATCAGTAGGGCTGCAGCTGTCAGCGCGATGTCCGCAACTTCAGCCGCCATCTTGACCGCATCCTGTGCGGTGGCGGCAGCGTCCCAGTCTGCTTGCTTGGGTGGGACTGCGCTTGGGTTTGGTAGCTGGTTCTCCTCTCCCCTAAACAGGGGAGTGCCTTCGCGGTGTGGGCTTCGGCCACGGGCGCGGTGTCTGGGAAGCCTTCCCAGCAGCTCTGACTCAACTGTCTTTTCCCTGCTCACAGGCCAATCATTGCGCAGGTCTGCCTGCGTTGCTTGTGACCTCGGCGGCGTAGCGCTACGGTGGACATGGTTTAGTACACGAAGGCGTTCGTCAGCAGCACGGCGCCTTCACTTCCCATGTAAGCGAGAGAGTCGGAGAATTGTGAATGTCGCAAGTTGAATGGTCAGAGCTTGAAGAAGTCAAATCCCTTCTCGCTAAAGGCAAGAAGGTCGGCGTTCTCTCTTATGGAGAGATCAAGGGGGCAATCTCCGAACTCGATGTCGACGAGGCCGATGTAGAAGAGCTCCATGGCTTCCTTGAGAAGAAGGAAATCGAACTTGTAGAAGACGACGCGCAGACTGCAAACCCGGCCATTGCTGAGGCAGCAGCCCGCGGCGAGCGACGCCGTCGCAAGTCAGATCTGGCTCTCAAGCCGGAAATGACCACGGACTCACTTCAGCTCTTCCTCAAGGACATCGGCAAGGTCCGCCTCCTCACAGCAGCAGAAGAGGTTGAACTTGCTCAGGGAATTGAACGCGGTGACCTTGCAGCCAAGGAGAAGATGGTTGAGTCAAACCTCCGCCTCGTCGTCTCAATTGCGAAGAACTACAGAAACCAAGGGCTTCCGTTCCTTGACCTGATCCAGGAAGGCACGCTCGGACTTGTTCGTGCTGCTGAGAAGTTCGACTACCGCAAGGGCTTCAAGTTCTCGACCTATGCCACATGGTGGATCCGTCAGGCAATCGCGCGAGCACTCGCCGACAAAGCCCGGACCATCCGAATCCCAGTGCACGTCGTTGAGAAGCTGAACAAGATCAACCGTGCCGAGCGCAAGCTTGTCACCGAGCTTGGTCGCGAACCAACGCATGATGAGATCGCTGAAGTCACAGGAATCGAGTCCGAAGAGGTTGAGCAGATCAAGCGTTCCGCACAGGCTCCAGTCTCACTTGAGAAGCCGGTTGGTGATGAGGAAGAGTCCGAGTTCGGACAGTTCCTTGCCGACGACAAGGCTGAATCTCCTTATGAGAAGGCAGCTGAGACGCTCACCCGTGAGGCACTCGTGTCCGCACTTGAAAACCTTTCATACCGCGAACGTCGCGTACTTGAGCTTCGGTACGGACTTGGTGGCGAGCACCCTAAGACTCTTGATGATGTCGGCCGCACGTTCAACGTGACGCGTGAGCGCATCCGTCAGATTGAGAATCAGTCGCTCAAGAAGCTTCAGTCATTGGCTGAGGCGCAGAAGCTCCGCGAAGCAACCGTCTGATCCTCGCTGCATACGTTGGTTGAATCCTTTCCCGCATGGGGAGGATTCGCCGCGTCATGATGGAAAACCTGACGCAACCCCGGCAGCACCGGATACTGGATCGGTGCACCACAAACTCAGGAGGCAGTAAATATGGAAGCTGGAAGCGTTGAAGTTGTAACCGAGGGAGACCTTGTAGCCGAGCTCAAGCGCCGTTGGAAGACCTTAATGGTGCTTGGCTGCCTTGCCCTGTTCGCGGGCGTCGTCAGCATTCTCGTTCCGGCGATCGCCTCTGTGACAATTGGACTCTTCATTGGTTGGATGCTCGTTTTCTTCGGCGTCCTGCAGTTCATTGACGCGTTCTCCGTGCGTGAAGGCGGCCGTGTGGTCCTCCGCGTGCTGGGCTCGTTGGTAACGCTCGGTATCGGCGTTTGGATCCTTACTTCGGACTACAAGGGAACTTTCACGCTCACCGTGATTCTCGGAATCTGGTTCTTCGTGAGCGGCGCTGTCCGGTTCGTCTCGGGCCTTCAGCACCGTGGAACTCCAGGCGCAGGGCTCGTCGTGTTCAACGGAGTGCTTTCGCTGATTCTTGGTGGGCTTATCCTTGGTGACCTTCCATCTTCAGCAAGCTGGGCAATCGGACTCCTTGTCGGAATTGACCTTGTGTTTGCTGGCATCGCGCTGATCACCACAGCCACTGCCGCAAAGAACGCAGACTGAAACAGGACTTGCTGCGGGCAGGGATTGCGGCAGTTGGCGCGAATCCCCGCCCGTGCGCAGTTCTGACCTTCCCAATACTCCGACCAGGCTCGTGACCACTCCTTTGGCGCAGTCGGTGGGACTCGCCTTCGTCTGTTTCATGTTTGCGGCATTGGTGGAAGGAACACACCCGGGGGAGGCAGCTGTTGCCGCAACTGCGATTGTCGGAACCGCCGGGCCCGGTGGGTCAACCTCGCTTGCGGGCGAGCTGAATTCCACCACCGCAGCACTTCGCGCACTACTCGGCAGCCTGTTCCGCGTGCCCGCTCGACTTCTGGGCTGAACGCTGCAGGGGCAGGAGTCGCGCTGCCTTTGGCGAAACGCGTCCCCTAGTGCAGGATCGTCTCCTCAAGGAAAAACTTCGCGCCTTCTGCCTGGAGGCTGCTCACCAATTGGCGTTTGACGCGGCCAACGGTGCCGATGTCCCACACGAACTTGTGGATGCGGGCTCGGGAGATGGGGCGCACCAACCGCTCTGGTGTTACCGAACCCTGACCGGCGAGTTCATCCGCCAGCAGCATGCTTCGCTGACGATGCTTGCGAGTTATCTCCCAGCGGCTCTGGCAGTAGAAGGGCTTGACTCACTGGACGAATGGCTTCTTGCCCGAGGAGAGCAGCATGTGCCAACCGCCCAGCGCAGCCGCGCCGAGGCAACCCTCCGCGTCTTCCTTGCCGAAGTCCTTGGCGACAGCAACACCATCGAATATGACGAGGCGAGCTTCCAGACTGCGTGGACTCCTTTTGAGGCTGTCACCGTTGCCGGCCTGACACACACTCTTCTCGCGGCTCCAATCCACGGGATGAGCCTTGAGTCACCAGAGATTGAGATTGAGGCAGGCATGATGTTGGTTTCTCCGGATTCGATCGAGGCGGAGGGTCTGCCAGGTGACATTTTCCGTGGAGAGGGACTTCCTGTTGTGGCAGCCGTTGTCGCAGTTGAGAGCAACCGGCCGGAAACTCTTGCCGCAGCGCGCCACAGACTTCGCAAGCTTGTTTGCGCACTTCGCCTGTTCGGTGATGCAAGCCCGGCGATGGGTGGCGCCGCGCGACTTCAGGTCGAGCGTGGTCCATGGCAGGTCATGGGACTTGAGGGCTCCGGGTCAGCAAGGGCTGAGCTCTTCGTGCCAGTTGCCCATGAGGCTGAACTGAAGCAGTTCTGTGGAGAGATAAGTAATCGCTGGCCTCGCGGCGGCGAGATCGCCTGGGCCCTGCGCCGGCACGAGTACGGCTGTGACCGCATGCACCACCTTGACGGGCTCTCAGACCACCTTCTGGCCCTGCGCGCGCTGCTTGAGCCAGAAGGCCCTGCGAGTGGCCGGTTGAACGACAGGCTTGCCGCATTGTGCGCAGAGCCTGCCGACCGCGCCCGCCTTGCGGAACGCACCGCACGAGCAGCAGCGCTTGAGCGCAGTGTCCTTGGAGGCCTCTCAAATCGGGAAACCGAATCGGACCAGCTGTGTCACGAACTTGAAATGCACCTTCGGGCGTTGCTGCGTGATGTCGTTTGTGGACATTTGGACAGCGACCTGGTGACGCTTGCGGACACGATTCTGGCTGAGGCTGCCGGAGTTGCTTTGCCAAACACGACGCGCAACCGGCGTGGCTTTGGTGATCCGGACGGCATCGCCCGGGCCGCCTAGTCACTTCCCGCTGATCCTCAGTCTGAGAAAACTTCCGCTGCGATTCGGGCTAGGCCCTGAATGTCGTGAACCTCACCATGGAGGCGTTCAACGACGGCAAGTCGTTCGGGCTTGAGTGAGGCTGTGATGCCAGTCAACCCCGAGCGGTCGCGGTCGGCCGACTTGCGTGCGGTATCCACCGCATCGGCGAGTTGTGTGGAGAGTTCCTCTCCGAGTGCCTCCCGCACCTCTTTGGTTCGGACCGCCTTGCGCTTGATGTTCGGGTCCGCATTGACCTGGTTGACGATCAGTGCGCTCAACGGGCGTCCGTCATCCGCAAGGCGGTTAGCCAGATAGGTGGCTTCTGCAAGAGGGGTTTCTTCGCCTGTTGTGACAATCACGAAGACGGTGCGAGAGTCTGCCAAGAGCGCCGCTACGCCCCGAGCACGTTCCGTGAAGCCGTCAACCATGCCGCTGATTGCGCTGAAGAAGTCAGCCAGGTCAGAGAAGAGGTCAACGCCGGTGAAGCGCTTCATCACTCCCATCAGGATTCCTGTTCCACCCCCGGCGATCCTCAAGCCGACGGTTGCGGGCTTCATCACGACCTGCATTGCCCGGCCGTCAAAGAACCTTGAAAGTCGAGCTGGCGCATCAAGGAAGTCAAGGGCGTTACGGGATGGGGGAGTGTCAAGGACGATCAGATCAAAGTTTCCCTCTGACTCAAGTTCATAAAGCTTGGCTACTGCCGTGAATTCCTGGGCGCCAGCGACGGCACCGGAGAGTTCGCGGTAGATCCGGTTGTCTAGGACCTGTTGCCTGCTGCTTGCATCGGGAGAGAGTCCTGTGATCAGGTCGTCGAAGGTGCGCTTTGGATCCAGTGCCATTGCCCAGAGCTCGCCGCCTTGCTCAACTTTGACTCCGCCCTTGGCGAGCCGAGCGTTTTCGACACGGTGAGGTGTGTTGTCCAGACTTTCAAGCCCCAATGCGGAGGCGAGTCGTTTGGCCGGGTCAATGGTGACAACGGCCACGCGAAGTCCCGAACGCGCCATCTCCATGGCAAGCGCGGCGGAAACAGTTGTCTTGCCCACTCCGCCCGGACCAGCGACCACGCAGACTCTTGCCTCGGAGAGCATGGATGCAATCTGCCCGCTAGTTGCGACCTTTTGCTGCTTTTTGGGTGTCCTTTTTGATCCGACCACTTACCCCGCTAGCGTAGTCGTCCAGTGACTCGTCGGCTCTTTCGAAAGAAGTCGGGAAGGAATCCCGCCGATTCGGGCGAAATACCCCGCCTAGTGGACTACGACGGCTCAAACACCCGAATGGGGGATGCAGCAATGGCTCAACCCGACGCCAATCAGGCAAATCTGGCACCAGAGGAAACTTCGGTGACGGCGCCTACTGCTGCCGTACCGCAGCCCTCGACAACCGACATCGCGCCGGCGGAGGCCGTGCAGGCTCAACCGGTTCCTGTTGTTGAACCCGAAGCACCCAAGCTTTCCGCCTCATCACTGATCGGTCAGGCACCTCGCCAGGCTGAGGTTCAAGTACCAGTCGCTCCCGTTCCAGTTCCAGCAGCAGCGGAACCGGCACCTCAGGTTGCTGAGCCCATCGCCGCTCCGGCTCCGGTTGCCCGTGCGCATTCGCCATTCATTCCGATCAACTCGGCTCCGCTTGGTGACATGCAGGTCATAGTGCTCGCCAACCAGAAGGGTGGCGTTGCCAAGACCACGACGACGCTGAACCTGGCTGTTGCATTTGCGGAGTCAGGCCATCGCGTTCTTTGCGTTGACCTTGACCCCCAGGCAAATCTGTCGGTCAGCCAAGGACTGCCGGACGACCTTCCAGAGTCCATGTACAACGTGCTCCTCGGGCAAATCCCGCTGAGCCAGGTCATTCACAAGCGTGAAGTTGACGTGGCAGTCTCCTCAATTGATGTTGCCGGCGCAGAGCTCGCTCTGTCTTCAACCATCGGACGCGAGCGCGCCCTCCAGCGTGCACTTTCGACCGTCAAGGACGACTACGACTTTGTCTTCATTGACACGCCACCAAGCCTTGGCCTGTTGACGATCAATGCTTTCACCGCTGCACACCGGGTCATCGTGCCCGTTCAGTGTGAGTACCTTTCCATGCGGGGACTCCTCCAGTTGGAAAACACCCTTCAGATGGTGCGCGAAAACCTCAACCCTTCAGTTCGAATTCAGGGCATTGTTCAGACAATGGTTGACGCTCGCACGCTTCACGCCCAGGAGGCAATTGAGCTGCTCGAGGAGAACTTCAGTGGCCGGGTCTTCCGGTCACGCATCAACCGCACCGTGCGTTTTGCAGAGGCGCCAGTTGAAGGAATGTCGATCATGAAATATGAACCCAAAGGCGCGGCGGCACAGTCGTACCGCGACTTGGCAAAGGAAGTGATGGAGTATGTCCAATAGGAAGCGGTCCAGCATGCGCGAGGGCCCATTGGCCTCACTTTTCCGCAACACCGAGTCGGAGCCCATTCCAGAGCAGACCGATGCTCAAACTCGCGCTGCTGACGCACAGGTCGCAGACCAGCGTGCGGGCGAGCCTCAGGATGCTCCAGCCACAGTTGCTCCGGCAACCCGTTCCGCGGCGCCCGTTCATCATCCAGAGCCGACGGCAGCTGACCTAAACAACGGCAGCCCACTGATCCTTGTGGTTGGCGTCGGTGGGGCAGGCGTCAACGCAGTCGACCGCATGGTCGAAGCTGGCGTTCAGGGCGTTCACTTCATCGCAGTCAACACTGATGTTCAATCACTCCAGAAGTCCACTGCAGATCACACGCTTCACATTGGCGAAGAGGTCACTCGTGGACTTGGCTCCGGCTCCGACCCAGAAGTGGGACGCCGCGCAGCAATGGACGACCACGATGAGATCAAGGCTGCGCTCCGCGGAGCCGACATGGTCTTCGTTGCAGTCGGCTCGGGCGGCGGCACCGGAACCGGTGCAGCCCCAGTTGTTGCTCGCATTGCCCGTGAATCCGGTGCGCTTGTTGTTGGCATCGTCACGCGCCCATTCTCCTTTGAGGGAAGTCGCCGAAGCAAAGCTGCAGATGCCGGAGTTGAGGCTCTTGGCGCTGAGGTTGACACGCTCATTGTTGTTCCAAACAACAAGCTGCTTGAAGTACTTGAGCGCGACACGTCAATGGTTGACGCGTTCCGCGTGGCAGACGATGTTCTTCGTCAAGGCGTGCAGGGCATCAGTGACCTGGTGACTCTTCCAGGGCTGATCAACCTCGACTTTGCTGATGTGCGCACGATCATGACCGATGCTGGTTCTGCCCTTCTTGGCATTGGCATGGGGTCAGGCGAGCGGCGGGCACTTGATGCTGCAGAAGCTGCCATCAGCTCTCCACTGCTTGAAACGAGTGTTGAAGGTGCCAAGTCGATTCTTCTTTCCGTTACTGGCGGAAGCGACATTGCGCTTTGGGAAGTTAACGAGGCAGCGAAGGTTGTTGCCGACGCTGCTCACCCAGAGGCGAACATCATCTTCGGCGCAATGGTCGACGACACTCTCGGTGACCAGGTTTGGGTCACGGTTGTAGCGACCGGCTATGCCAATGAGCGCGCTGCGCGTAAAGCCCGCAGGGATGTAGCAGCAGCATTGGGCGAGCCTACGGGCGAGATGCGCGTTGAACGACGCAGGCCTTCCCGAAGCGGTGGCGATGACCTTGACGTACCCGAGTTCCTCTCGGGTCGGTAGGCAGAACCAGCCCCCGCAGCGCTGATGGCGCGCGGAGTAACAGCAGCAGGTCATCCCGTCTCAGCCGAGGCGGGAGCACAGGCTTTCAAGGCTGGGGGCAACGCTGTTGACGCGGCCGTAGCTGCGGTCCTTGCGTCGTTTGCCGCCGAGCCACTTCTGACCGGCCTTGGAGCTGGGGGTTTGATGATGATCGCGGAGCCTGACGGCAAGGCGACCTGCCTTGACTTCTTCGTTGAAGCGCCTGGCCGGGGCGCGGATCATTCACAACGTGCGGATCTCCTCCCATGGCAGGTCGACTTTGGTGATGCCACACAGGTGTTCAACGCCGGCCCGGCAAGCGCGGGAACTTACGGAACTGCGGCTGGATTGACACTGGCGTCTGAACGGTTCGGGCGCCTTCCGCTGGCTGCGCTCACGGGCCCGGCCGCTGCGCTTGCACGCGACGGAGTGGACGTAACTGCAGAGATGGCCTACCTCTTCCAGATTCTCGACGGGATCATTACCTCGACGCCAGAGGCGGCAGCGATCTTCGCCCCCGGGGGAAGGGTCCTAAAGCAGGGAGACAGGCTGCTCAACCCCGAGCTTGGCGATGCGTTTGATGTACTCGGGGCCGAAGGGGCCGAACCTTTCTTCACTGGAAGACTTGGCCAGCTGGTCGCTGATTGGCTTCAAGAGCGGGGCGGGCTGATCACCAATGAGGACCTTGCCGAATATGAGGTTGCTGAACGCGAGCCGTTGTCAACGCCATACCGCGGACGCAATGTCCTGACTACGCCGCCGCCGTCGGCTGGGGGAACTCTGATCGCTCTGGCGTTGTCACGCCTTGGGGAGAAGCTTGGCATTCCAGAGCCGGCGGCCCTGATTGCAGCAATGGAAGAGGCGCAGGACGCGCGCACCGTTGAGTTCCTGGAACAGGTTCCTCGGGGCGAGGCTCGGCTCAACCACCCATGTCAGCACCCTTGACTCCGACGGCCTTGCCTGCTCTGTCACCTGCTCGAACGGGTCCAGCTCGGGGGTTGTAGTGCCAGGGACTGGCATTCACCTGAACAACATGGTGGGAGAACAGGACCTGAACCCACACGGCTTTCACAAGCACCCTCCAGGGCGCCGACTGCCGAGCATGATGACGCCGACGATCGTCGTCGAGGAGAGCGGGCCACGGCTGGCCGTGGGAAGCGCCGGATCGAATCGCATCCGCTCCGCGATAGTCCAGACCA
>JAPLCH010000126.1 GCA_026392325.1 Solirubrobacterales bacterium
CAACGAGGACTCTTTCCTTGCGCGGTCACCGCTCTTTGTCGTCGCAGATGGGATGGGCGGAGCCAGCGCGGGCGAGATCGCCTCACGTACGGCAGTTGAGGAGTTTGCAGCGGGTATTCCCAGCGGAGACAATCCGGAGGCCCAGCTTGCGCAAGTGGTGGCGGCCGCCAACGCAAAGATCAATGCGGATGCAGCAGCGAATGAGAGCCGTCGGGGAATGGGAACGACAATCACCGCTGCTCTCGTTGGAGATGGCGTCGTTGCTGTCGCCCATGTTGGCGATTCCCGGGCCTATCTGATCCGTGGTGGAGCAATCGCCCAGCTGACCAGGGATCACACACTCGTAGATGAGCTTGTCCGGCAAGGACAGCTGACCGAGCAGGAGGCGGCGGAGCATCCGCAGCGTTCGATCATCACCCGTGCGCTGGGGCCCGAACCTTCTGTGGAGATAGACACTTTCAGCCAGCCGTTGGAGGACGGAGACATCCTCCTGCTCTGCAGTGATGGTCTGACCGGAATGGTTGGCGACAGGGATCTGCTTGACACGGTCCAGTCTTCGAAGTCGCTATCAGCGGCGGCGAAGAGTTTGATCGCCAGCGCAAATGCAGCTGGTGGACGCGACAACATAACCGTGCTCCTGGCCCGAGCTGGGACCGGTCCCGTGAGACCGGGCAAGGGAAAACTTGAGGTTGGCGGAGCCGCAGCATCAGAGGCAGTTGGAACTGAAGAGCGGAAGCCCAGAAGGGGTGCGCTCTTGGGGGTAGTGGTGGGTACGATTTTGGCGCTCCTTCTTGCAGCGGGCTGGTCGGCGTCACGGGCAGTCTTCTTCCTGGGTACGAACTCGTCCGGCATTGTCACCGTGTACCGGGGACTTCCTTATGAGCTTCCGTTCGGAGTCGACCTCTACCAGCGCTGGTACACGAGTGGTGTCCCGGTGGGCCTCGTTCCTGAACCGCAGCGAACGCGCCTGCTGAATCATCGTCTCCGAACCAAGAGTGATGCGTCGGACCTGGTCGCGAGCCTTGAGCGCGGCGACATCAGCAAGTGAGTTCCCGCAACAGAGAACTCCTCGCGTTGCTCCCCGCGTCCCTTCTGCTGGCGGGTGGCTTTGCCGCGGTGTTCATCCAGAACTCAGAGAAGTTGAGCACCCTTTCGCTCAGCTACGCGGCCATCTATTTGGGGCTCTGCCTTGCCGGTCACGTGGTTGTGCGGATCACGGTTCCCAATGCAGACCCTTACATGTTCCCCGTGGTCGCAGTTCTCTGTTCAATCGGATTGGTTGTCATCTATCGCATTGATGTTGACCTAGCGAGAGCTCAGGCGCAGTGGTTTGTGGTGGCCCTGATTTTCTTTGCGGCCACCCTCGTCTTTCTCAGGGACTATCGGAAGCTAGAGCGTTACCGGTACACGATCGCTGCAGTCTCACTCGGGCTTCTTCTTCTTCCACGTGTGCCCGGAATAGGGCAGCAGGCAAAGGATTTATGTCAAAGGAGGGTCGTCCGATTCAACCAAATAATTACACCATCATTCGCACTTGGAACGACAAGATGCATTGGTTTGAAGTGTATTTCGACGCCAACGACCAAGTGGTGGCCGCGTACC
>JAPLCH010000161.1:0-1183 GCA_026392325.1 Solirubrobacterales bacterium
GGTGCCCTCATAGCCAGCGACATCTCCCATCCCGGCGCTGGCGTCGACACCGCACTATTCGGAAGCCTCCTCACTGTCGGCAGATCCGACATCCTCACAGCGGCCATCGCAGCGGCGATCGGCCTCTGGACCGCAGCAACGGGTGGTCCCCGCTGGCTCGCACAGGGAATGCTTGGCCACCGCTACCCCCGCTGGGACGCGCTCCTTTTCCTTGCGGTGTCCTTGGCGGTCCTTGCCCAACTTTCTGCCACTGGAGCACTCCTCGCATCCAGCCTCCTTGTACTTCCCGCCGCCGCGGCAAGACCATGGGTCTCAAGCATCCGCTCTTGGCAGCTGCTGACTGGCTCACTGGCACTCCTCTCAGCATTCATCGGCCTTCTGGCCTCATTGGGGTTCGACACACCACCTGGTGCGACCATTGCGCTCACCGCCGGTGTCGTTGTTGTTAGCTCGCTGATCATCAAACGAGTCACCAAGCCCGGGACAGATCGCTCCATACGGAAGGCACTGGCAGTTACAGCCGCAGTTGGCGCCGCAATTGCCCTCGGTGGCTGCGCCGGATCGCAGACCAACCCAATAGTCGCAACCACGCCGATCGTCGGTTCAATCACACAGTTGATCGCCGGCCCAGAGTTCACAGTCAAGACACTCGTTCCCTCCGGGGCCGACCCCCACTCCTACGAGCCACGTCCGAGCGATACTGCAGCTCTCGCAGGAGCAAAGGTCCTCGTCACCTCGGGCGCTGGTCTTGACGACTGGGTCCTCAAGCAGAAAGACAAAGCCGGAGGCAAGGAAACCGTCGTTGATCTCGCATCGCACGCCCCCGTCAAGCTCGTGGGAGAGCAGGCTGGCCAGATGGACCCACACTGGTTCCACGATCCCAGGAATGTTGCCGCAGCCGGCAAAGCCATCGCAATTGAGCTATCCAAGACCTTCCCCAATCAGTCAGCCGGATTCCTTCAGCGCGCAGGGGAATTGACCAGTGAAACACGACGGCTCGATGCGCAAGCAAGGGTATGCACAGCCAGACTGACTCCCCTTGAGCGCAACCTGGTGACAGACCACGATGCGTTCGCCTACCTTGCAGCCCGTCTACACCTCAAGGTCCAAGGATCGATCCTGCAATCCCAGTCAACAGTCGCGGCACCGTCCCCCCGGCAGATCGACTCACTTGCCCAGGAAA
>JAPLCH010000161.1:1247-1771 GCA_026392325.1 Solirubrobacterales bacterium
AAAAACCTCGCAACGCAGAGTGGCGCAAGCGCTGACACACAGCTAGATGCGGACACTCTGGGGCCAAGTGGCAGCCAAGCCGGAACCTGGTCGGGAATGTGGACAGGCAATGTCTCCCGACTCGTCAAGGCGCTTTCAGGCGGAAGAGTCACATGCAACTTCAATACGACAGGAGCCACAAGTGATGCGACCAAGCATTAAGGAGACGACAGTCACGGTAGAAGAGCTGAACGCCGGATACGACGGCGTTACCGCGCTCCGCGGAGTCGACTTCACTGCCACGGCCGGAGAACGCATTGCACTGCTCGGCCCAAACGGCGGGGGCAAATCCACCCTGATCAGGACACTCAGCGGTGAGCTGACTCCGATCAGCGGAGCGTTCAATGCGACAGAGCGGATAGGCACTGTCTCCCAGCGCGATTCCGCCCGAAGCGACTGGCCCGCGACCGCGCTCGACGTTGCGATCTGCGGGACTCTGGATTCTCTCCCCTGGTGGCGAGTGCCCCGCCGAGCACAGCGCACCG
>JAPLCH010000161.1:1846-9671 GCA_026392325.1 Solirubrobacterales bacterium
GAAGCACTCGAGGCAGTTGGTCTCAAAGACATCGCCGGAAAGCGATTCGGAGAACTCTCCGGAGGCCAGCGCCGTCGCACGCAGGTCGCAGCAGCACTCGCAGGCGGGGCCAAGGTGCTGCTCCTTGATGAGCCGTTTGCTGGCCTTGACAATGTCTCATCCGAGCGCCTTGAAGCTCTGATTTCAGACCTCGCCAAAGCGGGAACGACTCTCCTCGTTGCCACTCACGACCTTGATCAGGCCCGTTCGTGGGAGAAGGTGCTCTGCCTCAATGGTGAGCAGATTGCGTTCGGGCCACCAGATGATGTGCTTGAGAAGGAGACCTTGCAAAAGACCTTCGGAGCGGACCTCCTCGAAATTGCTGGAGGTGGCCTGATGGCCCCACCCCACCATCATCACGATCACGAGCACTGATGCAGAACGCTTTTCAATGGGTAATGGACCCGTGGCAGTCCCCGCTGGTCGCCCGAGGCGGCCTCGTCGCCATCCTCGTCGGGGCATCCGCTGGCGCGATCGGCTGCTGGGTGATCCTCAGAGACCTACCCTACGCTGCAGAATCACTCTCCCATGGGATGTTCCCCGGTCTCGTCGGAGCAGCCCTCCTGGGGCTTCCCATAGCCCTTGGTGGACTGATTGGCCTGATCATCGCCGCAGGATCAATCACAGCCGCACGGCGATGGGTGACTGAGGATGGTCATGCGGTTGCTGTTGCGATCACCCCCTTGCTTGGCTTGGGCGCGATCCTCGCTCTCTCAGGGCCGGTCCCCCCAGGGATCGGAGACTCGCTTTTCGGAGATGTCCTTGCGGCAAACGGAGCCGACCTTGTGGCTGCATTGGCTCTCGCTCCGCTTCTCCTAATCGTGCTTCATGGCAGCCATTGGCGTCTGCTCGCGGCTGGTATCAGCGGCCGCAAGACGCGCCTGATGGATGGACTCCTCCTCTGCCTTCTTGCCGTGGCTACCGCTGCTGCGGCTAGAAGCCTTGGCGCCCTCCTCACAGTGGCGATGATCATTGGGCCTGCCGCAGCAGCTCGCCGTCTGACCGTCAGGGCCGCGCCAATGCTCTGGACCGCGGCGTTGATAGCCGGCTTGAGCGCGGCCGTTGGGATTGAGGTCTCATGGCACGCTGACCTTGCGACCGGCCCCACAATCGCGATCTGCGCGATCATTCCCGCAGGAGTGCTGGCAATCGTCAAACCCTCGGGGAAACAGACATGAGTCGCAAGACGGACACAGACTGGATTGAGCAGGCCACCAAGGAGCTGCATGCATCCGGACGCCGGGCCGGAGGCGCCCGGGCAGAGGTCATCTCCGAGCTATCGAGAGAGACTTGCGCTGTGTCAGCCGAGCAGCTGGAACGACGCCTGGCCGACAGCAACCGGCGGGTTGGCCGTGCCAGCATCTATCGGGCACTTGAAGCGCTGGCTGCCGTCGGACTTGTGCACCGGGTTGAACTTGGCGAGGGAGGCTCCCGCTGGGAACGCATTGGAGCCAACGGGCATGACCACCACCATCACCTCCTTTGCGGGTCCTGTGGCCAACTGGTCCCGTTTGAGGATGCTGGACTTGAACAGGCCCTGCTCGAACTGGCCGATCGTGCAGCGTTCACAGTCGACTCACATGAGGTCACGCTGCACGGACACTGCGCTAGCTGCTCGGAAGCAAAGGCGGCCTGATGCTCCGCGACACCTTGACCGTGTTCGGCGCATTTGCTGCCGGAACCGCCATCGCAGCACTGTTCGGAGCAAGCAGCCTCGGGGTGGCATTGACCTTCGGCCAGATTGCATTTGCCGGAACCCTCACTTGGGTACTGCTCAAGCGCTGAGCCACCAGCAGGATGGACACCAAACACAGAGCCGCAGTTGCGAGCCTCGCCCTCCTGCTCGGAGGACTTGCGGCTGTGGGCTGCGGACCCGTTGACAATCGCAAGCACCTGATCCTCTACGGGGATTCACTCTCAGTCGAGTCGGGTCCATACCTTGGGGCTGCCATCACGAAGCGGGGCAAGGTCTCCTTCACCAACAGGGCCGAGTCAGGAACAGCACCCTGCGACTGGAAGGGACCCATCAAGAAGGACATCAAGAATCGTATTCCAGAGGCTGCGGTGATTGAGGCATTCGGAAATAACGAGTCATCCTGTCAAGTAGGAGCCGGGGGTCTGCGCCCCACCATGGATTCCAACGCTTACTGGAAGATGTACAAGACTGACCTGCTGCGCACGGTGCGCCTCTTCCCACGCTCGACGCGGGTAATCCTTGTGTCTGCACCTGCAGCGCGCAACGACCTTGCGCATGGCAGCTCCCATAAGGCCCGGATGCTGTCGACGATGGAACAGATTGCCTCGCGCTACGGGAATGTCACCGCGTATGACGCTGGAGCGAAGATTGAGGCGCCGGTCGGTCACTTTGTCCGCTTCATGCCCTGCGCCACCCCGGGACCCTGCCCAGATCACCCGAAGGTAGGTTCTGCGATCGTCCGAGCCTTGGACGGGCTGCATTTCTGCCCCCCAATGGTGTGGGCAAAGCTCTCGCTACTCAAGCATTGCCCCGTCATTGCCTATGGAGCCTGGCGCTTCGGGCTTGCAGAGGCAGTCGCGGCAGCGCGTCAGCTTCGCGTTGTCGCCGTTCCCCCAAAGCTCAAGAAGGTCTAGCCCAAAACTCCCGAGGCGCGGAGGGATTCGATCTGGTCCCCGGAGATGCCGATCTCGCTCAGCACCTCATCCGTATGTTGACCTAGCAAAGGCGGAGGCTCTAACGCCGTGACTACCTCCCCGTTGATGCGTGCCGGCGCGGCAATGACCTCAGTCCCATCGCTCAAGTTGATCGAAACCGGGTCTCCGGCGTCTCTTGCCGCCGCAATGCCCTCGTTCACGCTGAGGATCCTCCCGCAAGGGACGCCAACTCCGGAGATGACTTCGATCCACTCGCCTGCGTCTTTGAGGGCCAATGCTGCGTGGAGCCGTGGAACCAGTTCGTCCCGATTCTCAACCCGGCCGGGATTCGTCACAAACCTCACATCCGCGGACAGCGAGTCGTCCCCGAGCACGGAGCACAGTCGCTGCCACTGCAAGTCATTTGAGGCCGCCAGGACAATCTGTCCCTCCCGCGTGTCGAACAACTCGTAAGGGACGATGCTTGGGTGGGCGTTCCCGTAGCGCGGGCCGTCAGCACCAGTGGCCAAAACCCCTTGGCCCACATTCACCATTCCGGCCATTGCGCTGTCGAGCAGTGACACCTCAATCTCCACCGCCTCGTCCGTTTTCTTGCGACCGACCAATGTGGCAAGGATGGCCGTTGCGGCTTCCAAGCCCGTCAGGACATCAACAATCGCGACCCCAACCTTGCTGGGATCACCATTCGGACTTCCGGTGATCGACATCAGACCGCTCTCAGCCTGCGCGATCAGGTCATAGCCTGGTCGAGAATCTGGCTGCCGATGGGGACCAAAGCCGCTGATGGAGCAGATCACAATCCCAGGCGATGCAGCCTCGAATGCTGCTTTCGTCAGCCCCAACTTCGCGGCTGACGAATGGAGCAGATTGTGGATCACCACATCAGCACTCGCTGCCAGGGCGAACAGAATCTCCTTCCCTTGCGAGCTTGAGAAATCAAGCGCAACAGACCGCTTCCCTCTGTTGACGGAGGTGAAGTAGGCGGACTCTCCCGTTGCTGGCTGCCAAGGCGGGCCCCAATGTCTTGTTTCATCTCCCGCGCCGGGACGCTCCACCTTGATGACATGTGCCCCAAGGTCAGCCAGCCGCTGGGTGGCAAGAGGACCAGCCAAGACCCTCGACAGGTCCAGTACCCGAATACCGGCGAGTGGCGAAGCTGAGGCCATGGGTCAAAACCTACCGCCTCGGCGTCCAGTTCATTAGATGACAGGTCTCACAATCCCTATCCTCAAGCCTGTGAAGCGGAATCAATTGATAGACGGTCACGGGAGGCCGATCAGTGATGTGCGGATTTCCGTCACTGACCGCTGCAACTTCCGCTGCCAATACTGCATGCCCGCAGAAGGCCTTCCTTGGCTTGACAGGGCTGACATCCTCACCTTTGAGGAGATCCAGCGGCTTGTTGGACTGCTCGCCTCCATGGGCGTCGCAAGCGCCCGACTCACTGGCGGAGAGCCCCTTGTCCGCAAGGATCTGCCACTCCTGGTCGAGATGCTCGCTTCCACCCCGGGGCTTGATGATCTAGCCCTCACCACCAACGGTTACCTGCTCGAACGCGATGCTGAGGCCTTGGTGCGCGCCGGAGTCAACCGTTTTAACGTCTCCATCGACTCCCTGGAGCGAGACCGGTTCTACCAGCTGACCCGCCGTGATTCTCTGGCTCAGGTTCTGCGCGGACTTGAAGTGCTCGCAAGCTTCCCCGAGGCCCATCCGATCAAGGTCAATGCGGTCGCACTGAAAGGTGTGACCGAACAGGAGATACTCCCCTTCGCCAAGTTCGCGATGGAACACCCTTATGAGGTCAGGTTCATTGAATTCATGCCACTTGACGCTGACCGTTCATGGTCAAGCGAGCAGGTGCTCAGCGGCAAGGAGATCCGCTCCATCCTCAGCGAGCACTACGAGCTTGTTGAGATACCCCGCGAGGAGTCTGCAACAGCGCGAGTGTTCACCTTCGCTGACGGTCAGGGCCGACTCGGCTTCATCGACCCTGTAAGTGAACCGTTTTGTTCTGACTGCAATCGGATCCGAATCACAGCGGAAGGTCGGCTCCGTACATGCCTCTTCTCCATTGGGGAGACTGACCTGCGCGACCCAATGCGTGCAGGCGCGAGCGACGACGACTTGGAAGAGCTGATCCGAAACGCAGTCTGGAAGAAGGAGCTCAAGCACCGCGTTGGAGATGCAGGCTTTGTGCAGCCCGCCCGCTCGATGAGCGGGATTGGCGGCTGACCGGGCCTAAGGCCCGAGCGAAGAGCTAGAGCTTGATTGCTGCCTTGAGGGCAGCGTTCATAGCGTTTATTCCAAAGGCTCCTTCGAGCCTCGCCTTGATCAGCCCGTCCCGACCGACAGCGAAAAGCCACGGTTCCGTAAACGCTCCGTTCGGGCTGACCAGCCCGAAGTCAATCATCGGCTTTGAAGGAGCTGGTGGCTTGGTGCCATAGGCCTCCTGCTGGATGGCGATCAGGCTGCCGGAGTACTTCTGCTGAAGCTGGAGCAACAAGTCCGTCACTGGCCCGCAGACCCGCGACTGACAGAACTGAGGACTTGAGAACAGAAGTGCGACGGGCTTCATTCCCACGACGTTGGCGAAGCTGCGCTCGTGCAGAGTCGGAGCCTTTGGGTCTCTCGTATCCACTGGCAGGCCCTTGGCGGCCTGAACGTTCGTCCAAGTCTCAATGGCTGGCGGACGCTGCCCAACATTTGGGATCTTGCTCTTGGCCACAACGGGAAGTGAGTAGGTCGTCTGAATAAGCGTTCCAGCGGCTTTGGTCATCGTGACCACCCACCACTTGCCCACAGCTGGGAGTGGAACCTGAGCTTCATAGATTGCCTTCAGCTGGGCGGTGTCCAGAGCAGCCCCCTTGGACAGGTATGGGGCTTGGGGAACAAGTGGGTCTGCGGGAGCCGGGAATGGTCCTTGCGCTGGGGACCTTGGCGACTTGGCGATGTAGACAACTGATGGCCCATAGAGGGGGACTCCATCCTTGACAACCCCGAAAGCAACCCTGTTCATTCCGGGAAGAAGCTCTGCATTTGCCTGGGCAAAGTCACCTTGGCCGGACGCCGCCTTGGTGATGTCCACTAGTGAAGTCCCGTCTGCCTTTGGGAAGTCGGCAAGGTTTACCGTCTCAGCTTCGGTCACCGCTGTGGGCACGGGACCAGACTTCAGAAGGTTGTTTTCTCCGCTCGAACCGCACCCCGAGGCGAAGGTCAGCGCAAGACAGATCCCGAACATCGTGAGCAGGCTTTTGGGTCGGTGGCAGGTCATTAAGCGCATCATCGCACTTCCTCCGCCGGATGCCCGGGGTTTCCGTCCTATGATGCCGACATGGTCGAACCCGAAGGTGAAGCGCGGAGCTGGCTTCGCTGCTACCGCTGCTGGTCACAACAACTGGAAGTCAATGTCACCTACGAAGGCCTGCACAAGGTTGACCCTGACACGGGCGAGAAGGCTGATTGTGTGGATGAGATCCAAGACTCAGTGGTCCAATGCCTTGACTGCATGCATGATCAGCCACACCTGACATTCCTTGACAACCGCGTACAGCCCATCGGTGACCGTTGGGAACGGATGATCACGGGCACTCCGTGGGTTGCCTCCTGCACTGTCACCGTTGACGCTGACTCCGTAGAGACCTGTTCAGGACCTCACGCAGGCGACGCGCTCTCATACGCCGCGTTTGGCGACCATGGGACACGTGAGTTCTTCACCCATGTGCGCTTCCACAAGCATGATGAGGAACGGGTGATAGTTCACCTGCTTGTTGAGCTTTACGCGCGCTCGGCCGAGGAAGCAACTGATGTCCTGTCAACTGCTTCGCGTGGACTCTTGGCGATCACCTCTCTGGCAGTGGAATCCCGTCCGCCGGCTGCAGTTGACGACCCACACGGCTGACCACCTGCCAAGTCAGGTCAGGTCAGCCCGCTTCGTGTGACAGATTCACTCCCGTCAGGGCCTCAGCAGCCTTGATTGGCTGGAAGAGAGTGGCACAGGGGTTCAGCCGCAGTCGCCCAGAGACGATTCCATACGCAATGTGGTTGGCGAACACTGGTGCGCCGCTGTCGCCTGGAAAGGCGCACATGGATGCCTCCACAAGCCCTCTGACGGTAATGCCATGGTCGATGTAGGTGACAGAGACGCCGACCCTTGTGACCCTCCCGCAGCTGCTGGTGTGGAGGGTCCCGCCTGTCATGCAGACTCTTGTTCCCACAATCGGAGTGCCCTCGGATGAGATCCTGTAAGCCTGATTGTTGGTGATCCCAGAATCCCCGCGGATCACAACCCACGCCCTGGGCAACCATCCTGTTGGGTTCGTGATCAACACTGCCCCCGCGTCGCCCGCTTCAGAGAATGTCTTGCTGATGACCTTGCCAATGACATGTTCGCTTCCATCAATGAAGCTTGTAAGCCAAGTCCGGTCCCAGACTGTCTGACAATGACCGGCTGTCAGCTGCACGAGCGCTCCGTTCACCGCCCTGCGCCCGATGAAGGCACCTGTGCAGCCTGTCGTGTCGGAGTAGATCTGGACCCCGCCACGCAATGGTGGAGTGCAGAACACTCCGCGGCACGGAAGTGTTGTCGGGATTTGACCGGCCTGCGCCACTCTCAGCGCACTTCCGTATTTCTTCACTGACGACCAGATGAAAGCCTTCTGCCGTTTCGTCAACTGGATATGCGGGGGGAATCCCCCTTTACCCAGTCAGAGGGAACAAGTCCGACGACGCCAATCTTCGCCCTCCCCTCGTCCTCTGGATCAACCCAAACACCAGCAAAGCGATTTCCGAAGGTCGCATATGCACGCTCGGTCAGAAGCCCGGCTCCTGCCGGCAGCCCAACCTGAGTCTGTCTGCTGCCCGTCGCTGGTGTTCTCGCTTCCCGCTCAGGGGCACCACCAGTCACAAGCGAAAACGAAAATCCGGATATCACTGCGATCCCGACCAGTCCGATCGGGGCCGCGAGCGCTCGCAACGTTCCGTCGGTCCTCATGCAACCAGACTAGAAAGTGACCGGAGATCGCAATCCGTAATAAACCGAAGCCGGATTGACCAAGTTCCCGCAAAAAAGGCCCCAGCCGCAACGCGACCAGGGCCCTAATTTCGAACGGATCGGATCCGAACTAGCCGAGGCGGCCCTCAAGGGCAGCAAGCTGGC
>JAPLCH010000049.1 GCA_026392325.1 Solirubrobacterales bacterium
TACTGATCGATGGCGCCGATCAGGTTGCCCAGATGCTTCTGCCCAGTTGGCTGGATCCCGGAAAAGATTCTCATGTCCCTCAGGCTACCTTCGTGCGCGGTGGTCAGCCGTTGGCGCCACTGAGCTCAAGGCCGACGACCCCCACGATGATCAGTCCGATACACGCGAACTTGGCAAGGCTGATGCCCTCCCCGAAGATCCACACACCGATGAGCGCAGTCACTGCAGTACCGACCCCAGCCCAGACCGCATAGGAAATTCCAAGTTCCATCTTCTTGAGGACCATTGAGAGAAGCCAGAAAGAGGCTCCGTAGCCGACAACGACTATTGCAAAGGCCATTGCCCTCTGAGCCCCGATCCAATCATTGGATGCGCGAAGAAACGTGGTGGCGATCACCTCGGCGATGATTGCCACACCGAGGAGTGGCCACGCCCCCATCAGAGCGGCTGGCGGACTACTGGTGTCTTTGCAGCCGCAGCCTCGTCCAAGCGCCTCACAGGCGTGCTGTACGGGGCAGACTGGGCAATTGTTGGGTCATTGGCTGCCTCACGGAGAATGTCAGCCACAGCATCCGCAAACAGGTCCAGAGTTTCCTTGGTCTCCGTCTCAGTCGGCTCAATCAGCAGAGCCTCCTCTACAAGAAGGGGGAAGTAGACAGTTGGCGGGTGATATCCGTGGTCAAGAAGCCGCTTTGCGAGATCAAGCGTCCTGATCCCCAGTTCCTTCTTCATTGGAGCTCCAGACAGCACAAACTCGTGCATGCAAAGACGGTCAAAGGCAACTGGGAGGTACTCGGCAACTCCCTCTTCCTTCAATCTGGCAAGCAGGTAGTTGGCATTCAGCACCGCAAGCTCCGAGGCCTGCCGCAAGCCTTCCGCTCCGAGTGAACGGATGTAAGCGTAGGACCTTACAAACACCCCATAGTTGCCTTGGAAGCCGCGCAGGCGGCCAATCGACTTGGGGCGATCGTAGTCAAGGACAAACCGCGGCTGATCGCCAGCCTCTGCTTCCTCACGGATGACCTGTGGCCTGGTGATGTAAGGCTCGATCCGTTCCGAGACGGCAATCGGACCAGCGCCCGGACCGCCACCACCGTGAGGCTGAGTGAACGACTTGTGGAGGTTGAAATGGACGATGTCAAAACCCATGTCCCCTGGGCGGCTGATTCCCATGACCGCGTTGAGATTGGCCCCGTCGTAGTAGAGCGTTGCTCCCACTCCGTGAACTATCGACGCAATCTCTTCGATGTTTCCGTCAAACACCCCAAGCGTGTTCGGGTTAGTCAGCATCAAACATGCAACCTGATCGTCGGCCTTGGCGCGGAGATCGTCGAGATCAACTCCCCCATCAGGGTTGGTGCCAACCTTCACTACCTCATAGCCACACATGGTGACCGTGGCCGGATTGGTTCCGTGAGCCGTGTCCGGGGTCAGCACCTTCGTTCGCTTGTCGCCGCGATCCTCGTGATACGCCTTGGTCAGCAGCACGCCAGCGAGCTCGCCGTGTGAGCCTGCTGATGGCTGCAATGAAACGTGGGGAAGTCCAGCTATCTCACCGAGTGCCTCTTGCAAGTTCCACATCAACTCAAGCGCTCCTTGGGCGTGATCGTCTGCCTGAAGCGGATGGAGCCTGCTGTTGCCCGGGAGCGCAGCAACCCGCTCGTGGAGCCTGGGGTTGTGCTTCATCGTGCATGACCCGAGTGGGTAGAACCCAGAGTCAAGATCGAAGTTTCGCTTGCTGATTCGCGTGTAGTGACGAACAAGCTCGGGCTCGGATACCTCTGGAAGCTTGGCCGGATTGCTCCTCAGGAACTGACCGGGGATCAGGTCGGAAAGCGGGACTTCTGGAACCTCAGATGCAGGCGTGAAAAATGCCCTTCGTCCGGGCTTGGACTTCTCATAGATGGTGACAGCGCCATCCCGTTGCTGGGGAGTCTCCCCTGTCATTCCGAGCGGAGATTCTGGACGGATGATCTCCTCGCCCAATTCTCCCGCGGCGTGCTGGGCTGCTGTTTCGGCTGATGCCATGTCGCTCATGCTGTTGCTCCTGTCTCGACACGGGCTTGGGCAACAGCCTCTCCCAACACCTTGGCCAGCAGGTCAATCTGGGCCTTGTCTCGACGCTCGGTGAGGGCCACAAGAAGTCCGTTGGGGAATTCTGGGTAATCCCTTCCAATTGCATAACCGGGGTTGACCCCCTTGTCCTGACAGATGCGAATGACTTCCTCCACAGGAGCGTCGAGCTGTACTGCGAACTCTCGGACAACTGGCTGGTCGTGGAGCGCGGTCACACCCTCAATCTGGTTGAGCTGATCCCGTGCATAGGCAGTCCGGCGAACCAGAAGTTCGCCAAGCTCAACGAGTCCCTTCTTGCCCAACCAACCAAGATAAACAACACCAGCAAGAGCGTTAAGAGCCTGTGCTGTGCAGATGTTCGATGTCGCCTTCTCGCGCCGAATGTGCTGCTCACGCGTCTGAAGCGTAAGCACCCATCCACGCCGCCCGTCAACGTCGCGCGTCTCGCCGGCAATCCTTCCGGGCATGCGCCGGATGTGTTCTTGGGCGGCTGCAAAGAAGCCGAATGAGGGCCCTCCGAAGTCCAGCCGATTGCCAAGAGTCTGGCCCTCTCCCACTGCAACATCCACGCCCATCTCTCCGGGCGGTTCAAGAATTCCAAGGGGGATTGGATCGCAGGACGCAACTACCAAGGCATCGTGCTCTTTGGCGACTGCTGTGAGCGACCGAATGTCCTCGACGGAACCGAGGAAATTGGGCTGCTGCAGAATGACGACGCCAACATCATCCCCCATCATTTCCTTGAGAGCTTCGATGTCTGTGATGCCGTCCTTGAGGGGAATTTCTTCAACGGTGGTTCCGTAACCGACGGCGAGCGTCTGAAGCGTCTCCCGTGAGTGTGGATGCACTCCCCTTGAAACCAGGTGGCGAGGCCTGCCGTTCGCAAGCTTTGCGAGATAGGCAGCCGCACCGACAGCAGATGGGCCCTCATAGAGGGAGGCATTGCTGACAGGAAGCCCAGTCAGCTCACTCATCGCAGTCTGATATTCGAACATGACCTGTAGCCCACCCTGCGAGACCTCTGGCTGGTAAGGCGTATATGGAGTGAGGAATTCAGCTCGAGTCAGCAGAGCGTCAATCAAGGATGGGATGTAGTGGTCGTACATTCCGGCTCCCAGGAAGGACACCTCGTCATCGGCGCTTGTGTTTCTCGCGGCAAGCGCTGCGAACTCAGCGTAAACCTCCTGCTCCGGCTTGCCTGCTGGAAGGTCGAGAGCTCCCTTGAAACGAACCCCATCGGGAATTGCCTCAAAGAGATCGTCAATTGACTCGCAGCCGATAGCGGCGAGCATTTCCTCTATGTCCTGCTCTGTGGCTGCCGTGTATGAGCTCAAGTCGGGTCTCCTGGTGCTTACTGGCCCAGCAGCGCCTGGTAGGCGGCCGAGTCCATCAGCTGTTCCTTTTCCTCTACGGATGAAAGACGGACTTTGACCAACCACCCGTCGCCGTAGGGGTCATCGTTGATGACTCCTGGATCATCAGCGATTGCAGAGTTGACCTCAATCACTTCACCGCTCATCGGCGCGAACACATCACTTACCGCCTTGACGGATTCGATCTCAGCGTAGGACTCGTCCTTGGTCAGGAGTGAGCCAACTTCCGGAGCGTCGTAGAAGACAACCTCTCCGAGGGGGTCCTGGGCGTACCAGGTGATCCCAAAGGTGGCCCATTCTCCAGCCGGATCCAGCCGGACCCAGTCGTGCTCCTGGTGGTACAGCAGGTCTTTCGGGTAACTGGCCTCAGACACTTGGGTCCGCCTTTCTGTAGAGCGGTCGCTCGCACACCACTGCGGGGCGCTGCTTACCGCGGACGTCTATTTCAAATTCTGTACCAATCGAGGCCATCGCCGTCGGCAGGTATGCCATCCCAACTCCAAGTTCAAGGGTCGGAGAGAAGGTTCCGCTGCTTACTGTCCCGCCTCCAACGACGGGATTTCCCGGGCGCGGGATGCCTGCTGCGAGCATCTTGAATGCCACCAGCTGCTCTTCGGTGCCTGACGCCCTGGCTTGACGAACCGCCTCGGCCCCGATGAAGTCAGTCTCTTCCTTACATGCCCATCCGAGTCCCGCCTCAATGGGGTTACGTGACGGGTCAAGGTCATTGCCATAGAGGTGGAAGCAGGCTTCAGTGCGCAGAGTGTCCCGCGCTGCCAGTCCGCATGGCATCGCTCCTGCCGCAACGACTGCGTCCCAGACCGCCACCGCATCTTCGTTGCGCATGAGGAGCTCAACGCCATCCTCTCCGGTGTAGCCCGTGCCTGCGACAAAGACCTCAACTCCTGCAACGTTGATGCTCTCTGAGCGCATCCTTGCCGGCAATGACCCATCGGCAAGCCGCTCAACAAGGGCCCTTGCGTTGGGACCTTGGACGGCGAGCATGGACGTAAAGGCGCCTGCGTCCAGGAGCTCAACTTCGAAGTCTGTGGCAACCTCGGTGAAACGCTCAAAATCGGCAGTGTGGTTGCCTGCATTCGTTACCGTCAGGAAGACGTCCTCGTCAAGCCTGTAGGTGAAGAGATCATCAAGCACTCCGCCGTCGTCAGCGCACAGCAGCCCGTACTGAGCCCCACCGATCTGGATACGAGAAACATCGTTGCTGGTCAGGTGCTGAAGGAACTCCAGCGCCTGAGTGCCTTGTGTTCGTATTTCACCCATGTGGGAGACATCGAAGACACCAACATCACCTCGAACTGCACGGTGCTCCTCCATGACGCCCTGATACTGAACGGGCATCTCCCACCCCGCAAAAGGCACTAGGCGCGCGCCTGCAGCGGCGTGACGCGCATGTAGAGGAGTCAACTTCAAATCTGGTGTGGGCACGCGGGCGAGCATACCTGCCCGGGCCACCGCCCGATCAGGCCACTCTCACCCGTCAATAGCCGCGCGACTCGTTACGAGTCGTCGCGGAGAAACTCTGGAACGTCAACGTCGGATCCGCTGGAACCCGACGACTCACGGCTCCGCGATGGCCTCTCCGGAGCTGCGCTGCGTGAGCTGCTGCCTGAACTGCGCCTGCGCCCATGCTCAAAGCCCGTGGCAATCACGGTGACGCGGACGGTGTCGCCCATGTCTTCATCCACAACGGTTCCGAAGATGATGTTGGCGCTTGGATCGGCCGCATTGGCAACGACCTCAGCAGCCTCATTCACTTCAAAGAGCCCAAGCTGTTTCCCACCTGTGATGTTCAGCAGGAGACCTGTGGCGCCGTCAATCGACTCCTCTAGCAGTGGTGAAGCGATTGCCTCGTTAGCTGCATCAACTGCACGAGTCTCACCATCAGCGGTACCGATTCCCATCAGGGCTGAGCCCGAGTTCGCCATGATCGTGCGCACATCAGCAAAGTCAAGGTTGATCGTTCCTGGAATCGTGATCAGGTCAGTAATGCCCTGGACTCCCTGACGCAGAACATTGTCAGCCATCTGGAAGGCCTCAACCATTGTCGTCCTTCGCTCCACGACGCTCAGAAGGCGTTCGTTTGGAATCACAATCAGCGTGTCAACGTTCTCACGCAGATGAGCAATGCCCGAATCTGCTGAGCGCGTGCGCTGAGAGCCCTCAAAGCTGCGACTGTGAGTGCTCCAATTTCGTTCTTCGCGATGTCAGCGATAACTGGAGCGGCACCCGTGCCAGTTCCTCCGCCTTCGCCTGCTGTTACGAAGACCATGTCGGCTCCCTTGAGGGCTTCCTTGATCTCGTCGCGTGACTCGGCAGCTGCCCCGTGTCCGACTTCTGGGTTCGCGCCGGCCCCAAGACCCTTAGTGAGGTCGTGACCAATCTGGAGCGTGATGTCCGCTTCGCTCTCCTGCAATGCCTGCGAATCCGTATTCGCCGCGATGAATTCAACGCCGCGCAAACCGGACTCAACCATGCGGTTTACCGCGTTCGTTCCGCCGCCGCCGACTCCAACAACCTTGATTACTGCGAGATAGCTTCCGCTTTCCATTATGTCTTGAGACCGCCCTCATGTAGGGGTTGAGAGTTCAACCGAACGCGCGGGAGACGCGTTCATTCAGTCAAGAATAGACACAAAGTGTTGCTTTGGTCAATGTTTGGGAGGAATTCTTGCGCCGGGCACTTTCCAAACCCTCAACCCTGACATGAGGGTTGGCCACATTGCATACCCTCAAGTTTCGCTTGAGGGTTACTGGGTGACTGTCCCTGATGGCGTCTGCCCGTCGGGGGCGACAGGCTGGTTCGGATCAGCTGGATCGATCCCGCCTTGGACTCCACCCTGAACCCCGCCCACAGCTGGTCTCCGGGGAACACGAACATCAACGTAGGCAGCCCCTCTGGAGGCTGGGTCAGCAAGAACACGGGCTGCTGATGCCCACTTGGCAGCAACAAGACTCTGGTCCCCAAAGTAGATCTTTGGGCCAGCTGTCAAAACCGCAAAGAGTCCGAACTTAGGGTCTCGGGCGAAGGACGCAATCCGGCCACGAAGTTGAGGAGGGGCGCTCTGCAGGATCTTCAGTGACGCGAGTACCACCCGGTCTCGGACAAACCCGCCGACGACCGAGCCCTCAACAACTGGAAGGCCGCTGACGGAGAGACCAGGCAATACCGTGCCGTCAGCCGACACTGCCTGAAGCGCCCCGGCTGTGGCACCAACAGCTGCCACAGCTCGGTAGAGGACGACAGCCACCGTCACATCGTGAGGCGGGTGCGTTTCCACCGAAACGCTCTTAACCGGAGGACGCCCTGAGGCAGCTGCCTTGATCTCGTCCTCGTTGAAGGACAGTGTGCTCTGACCAAGCGCCGCATTACGGACACGCTGAGCTCGAGATCCACTGAGCCCGATCACCCTTACATGGCGAACATCGAAAAGGCTGCTGTCCTTGAGGACAAAAAAGAACCCTGCCCCAAGAGCTGCCAAGAGAAGAAACAGGCCTGCCGCTTTAAGGGCGAATCTCTTCATGAAGCAGCCCCTCTCCACTCAGGCGGAATCGGAACGGGCCCCAGAGTCTGCACCTCTGGTTCAAGCGTGACCCCATACTTCTCCGCCACCCGACGGCGTCCTTCGGCCATCAGCTCGACAACATCAGCAGTTGTGGCAGTCCCATGGTTGATGACAAAGTTTGCGTGCTTCTCGGAAAAACCCGCGCCCCCGACCCTCAGGTCGCGACAACCGGCCCCGTCAAGGAGCTGGCCGGCGGACCGACCCTCCGCCTCAGTGCCAGCCGGGTTTTTGAAAGTCGAACCAAAGGTCTTGACCCCCCAAGGTTGAGCTTCTTTCCGCTTTGCTCTCAGCTCAGCCAGGACCGCCTTTGACGCTGCTGGATCAGCCGGAGAGAGAAGGAATGCGTCCTGTGACACAACCTCACCCGGAGCAAGGTTTGACCTGCGGTAAGCGAAACCAAGCGACTCTGGCATCCGCCGCTCAATCCCTGTCGGTCCCACCACCTCAACCCAGGAAAGGCTCTCGGCAAGATCACCGCCGTACGCGTTCGCGTTCATCCGGACCGCCC